>CAYHJO010000024.1:0-30538 GCA_964356715.1 uncultured Turneriella sp.
GCACCGCGACCCACCTCCTGATTTCTGTCTAATTCTTGACATTCATGGGGCAACTAGGTCTATTTATTTAAACAGCGACCTATACCACAAATTTTCGTACGGCGGGGGGAGCATGGGGGTTACTTGCACTTGACAGATTGAATTTGTTACGAATTAACTCGTGTTCCAATGACAACACCTGATTTCGTGACAAACCAGCGCCTCATCACCTGGGTTGAGGCCATGGCGAACCTCACACAACCCGATAAGATCCATTTCTGCGATGGCTCCGACGCAGAATATGATGCCATGTGCGCTGAAATGGTGGCGAACGGTATGATGCTGAAGCTCAACCCCGAAAAGCGACCGAACAGCTACCTCGCGTGGTCAGATCCCTCAGACGTTGCCCGCGTCGAAGACCGCACTTTTATCTGCAGCAAACGCCGCGAAGACGCCGGCCCTACCAACAACTGGCTGGACCCGCGCGAAATGAAGAGCAAACTCAATACACTGTTCAATGGTTGTATGCGCGGCCGCACTATGTACGTTGTTCCTTTCTGCATGGGGCCGCTCAAGAGCAAAATGTCGCTTTTCGGCGTGCAGCTGACCGATTCGCCTTACGCCGCGGTGAGCATGAAAATCATGACGCGTATGGGCCGCCCCGCGCTCGAGGCGATGGGCGACAGAAATTTTATTCCCTGCATGCACTCGGTCGGCGCTCCGCTGGCTGCCGGACAAAAAGACACCCGCTGGCCGTGCAACAAAGATGATAAATACATTGTGCATTTTCCGGAAGACCGCGCGATTTGGTCTTACGGCTCCGGGTATGGCGGCAACGCGCTGCTCGGTAAAAAATGCCTCGCGCTGCGTATTGGCTCTGTCATCGGCCGCGACGAAGGCTGGCTCGCGGAACACATGCTGATTTTGGGTCTGGAAAAACCCGACGGCGAAAAAACCTACGTTGCCGCGGCATTTCCTTCCGCCTGCGGGAAAACGAATTTTGCGATGATGATTCCGCCGGACCACTACAAGGGCTATAAGGTCACGACGGTTGGTGACGACATTGCCTGGATCTACCCTGCTGCCGACGGTGGCCTCGTCGCCGTGAACCCCGAGGCGGGTTACTTTGGCGTTTTGCCCGGCACGTCGAAAGAATCCAATCGCAATGCAATGGAAGTCATCTCGAAGAACACCATCTTCACCAACGTCGCACTCACCCAAGACGGCGATGTCTGGTGGGAAGGCATGACGAAAGAAATTCCCGAAGGCATCACCGACTGGACAGGGCAGCCATGGACACCCGAATCGGGGCGCAAAGCCGCGCACCCGAATGCGCGCTTTACCTCGCCGGCGGTGCAGAACCCCGCGATCGACGCGGACGTCGATAATCCGAATGGCGTAAAGATCAGCGCATTCATTTTCGGCGGCCGCCGTTCGACCACGGTGCCGCTGGTGTTCCAGGCGTGTAACTGGAACCACGGCGTGTATTTCGCGGCGACGATCGGCTCAGAGATGACCGCTGCTGCTGCAGGCACGATCGGGCAGGTGCGCCGCGACCCGTTCGCGATGCTGCCTTTTGGCGGCTACCACATGGCCGACTATTTCAACCACTGGCTGCAAATGGGGCGCGACCTCGGCAACCCGCCACGGATGTTTTTTGTCAACTGGTTCCGCAAAGACAAAGACGGCAGGTTTATCTGGCCGGGTTTTGGCGAAAATACACGCGTGTTGAACTGGATCGTCGACCGGGTGCACGGCAAAGGCACGGCGGTCGAAAGCCCGCTGGGCTGGATGCCGCGCTACGAAGAGATGGACTGGACAGGCATGGATTTCAGCCGCGAACAGTTCAACGAACTGATGACAATCGATACGCGTCTCTCCAAAGACGAAGTATTGCAGCACGAAGAGTTTTTCGACCGCATCTACGACAAGCTGCCTAAAGAGCTTTTCTTCATACGCCAGCTTCTGCTCTCGGCGCTGTGGCGCTCGGGGGATAAGTGGTTGGTCGGCAGCAATATGGGCGTCACGACGCAGGCTTTCAGCGAAGACTGAGACTGCTCAATCCATGCGCTGGCGGTATGCTTTTAGTGCAGACAGCATGCGGCTGATGATCTCTTCCTGATAGCGGTACGCCTGCTCTTTTCCCATCGGCACCAAGAGCGACAGCGATTGCCGGCGGCATTTGACACCGAGGCGTGAGAGTCTGTCAATCAGCGCGTCGAGAATCTCGCGCGCGGAATCTGTCGCATGCGCTGCCTGTAATTCAGCCAGAGCTATTTCTTCGGCGGTGATCGCCCTCCCGAAAAGCGCATGCACCGCCGATTCAATATCGACGCGGTTTGCATCGAGACGCCACAGCAGAAAACGGTTCGCGACATTCAGCAGATTGAACAGCACGCTGATCGCCATCAGTATCTGCACAAGATTTCCCAGCGGCATAAAATCCATGAGGCGCGGCGCATAGCGGTCATAAACTTCGGGCCCCTGGTTGGCGAAATAATCCTTCGCGGCCTGTGTATATGCCACGCCGGTGAGATTAGGAATTGTGTTGTTAAAAATGACGAGATCGGGTTGCAGTTCCTGAATCGCGCTTAACAGGCCGATGATCTGCGAACGCCGCGTGCCTTTTTTGCACAAAACCATCGTGTCTAGTTTCAGCACGGGTTTGTCGCTGTCGGGAATATTTCTGATCGGATCAAAGTAACCTTCGCGGATCGAGCTGGTTCTCAGAAATGGCAACTTCTTCGCGAAGCTGTCCCCCTGGCGGAAGGTGGCAAACTGTAGTCCATCGCGCACGATTGCGTGCTCGATAATCTCGGCGTTTTCCGAAAAAATTAAAATCGCGAGATCGAGTCCGCCGTTCTGCAATAGCCGCATCTGCTCTTCGAGCGAGTGGTTGCTCAGGGTGACACGCAGGGTATCCATGTGCATCGTGTCGTAAAAGCGGCGTGCAAAGTGCGCAGCACCGCTGCCCTCGGGGCCGATGCCGATGCGTTTGCCCCTGAGTCCGGCGAGTGTTTTGATGGCACCGGCATTGCGTCCGAGAAAAAAAACGGTTTCCGATTTGGAAAACCGTGTGACGAGTTCGAGCCCTTCGGGTATTGGCAGACCGTTTTGCGCGAGAGCGAAGGCGTTCGTATCGGAAGATTCGGCCAGCAGCTTCAGATTTTCGAGCGAGCCCTGCGTGGGGAAATTTGTGATTTTGCCTTTCTTCTTGGCGGCGATGTGCGCCAGCTTATCGACGGTCGCGCTGTAACCTCCGCCCTGCATTCCGGAATACATACGCACATTGAGACCAGTCAGGCCAGGCACAAAGTCGATGAAATACAAAATCAGCAGCAGTGTGCATAGCAGTGTAGTGCTGACGACGACCGCGAAAACGGGGCGGTCAAAAAACGACGGGCGGTAGGCAAGCGGTAATTTTTCCATAGTGTGGCTGCAGAATCCGGTGACGCTTTGCGCAGAGTCCGGGCAAGCGTTTTACGGCCTGCGCGGTGTTTCTGTTTATGTTCCGATGAACCGCCTGCGATCCCTGTTCCTGCTTTTATTTTCAATTTCGCTCGGCGCCTGCCATAAAGAAATTCCGCACAGCTTTGCAGCGTCGTGGCAGGCGCTGCCCGCAGACCTGTTCGGCGAAGCGCAGGGCATGGCGGCACACTGGTCTGTCGTCGGCCGCGGAGGTGCGGTATCCTCGGCAAATGCGCTCGCGAGCGAAGCGGGCGTTGCCATGTTGAAACGCGGCGGCAACGCAATCGATGCGCTGCTTGCCGTGCAATGGGTGCTGGCCGTGGTCGAGCCGCAGTCGTCGGGCCTGGGTGGCGGAGGATTTCTTCTGTATTACGACGCGGCCACGAAAAATACCTATGCGCTCGACGGTCGTGAAGAAGCACCGGCCGCCATAGCAGAAAATATTTTTCTCGACCAGGATGGTAAGCCGCTGCCTTTCCCGGCGCGCATTGCCGGCGCGCGCGCTGTGGGGGTTCCCGGTACGGTGGCGCTACTCGACTATGCGCACAGGCGCTTTGGCGGCAAATCGATTGCTTTTGCCGAAACTCTTGAGCGCGCCTTGCTGCTGGCAGACAACGGTATTCGCGTCAGTCCCCGGCTCGCTCAGGCGATGCGCATCAACCGCGACAGGCTGAAAACGCAGAATGCCGGCAGCGTGCCTCTGCTTTTGAGCGGCGAACCGTACGCAGTCGGTGAGACTCTGGTACAAAGTGATCTCGCGGCGACGCTACGGCGACTGCAAAAATACGGCGCGGCAGATTTCTACCGCGGCGGCATCGCCGACGATATCATTGCCACTGTGCGCAGCAATACGCAGTTTCCGTCGGCGATGGCAAAGGCCGATCTCGAAAATTACCGCGTCGCCGAGCGCGCCACCGTGCAGGCCAAAATCGGCAACGCGCTTGTCTATGCGGTGCCGGCACCTGCTTCCGGCGCGGCGGTGCTTCAGGCGATCGCGGGCACAGGGCCATATAACACTCCCCGCGATAACACCACGCTACTTTTGAGTTCGCTCGCCGCACAGAAAACGGCGTTTGTGGCGCGCGAAAAAGAACTCGAAGATCCGGATTTCCATAGCCGGCAAAAAACGACCGCTCCGCATCAGGGCGGAGCGGAGAATACAACTCACGTGGCAATTGCCGATGCGTTCGGCAATATTGTGAGCTATACCTCATCGGTCGAAACCAGCCTGGGCTCAGCGCTTTTCGTGCGCGGCCGTGGCTTCGTGCTCAATAACCAGCTGAGCGATTTTAATCCGGAACCAGGCAAAGTGAATTCAGTGCAGTCGGGCGGGCGCGCACGCAATACGGCGCTCAACGCGGAAGCGCGCGAAAGCACCGGCGGCAAACGGCCGAAGAGTTCGATGTCGCCCGTAATCATCAGGCAGCCAGATGGTTCCTTTTCCGCGTTAGGCTCGCCCGGCGGGCCGACAATAGTCGGCAGCGTGGCGCTGGTCGCGAGTCGCGTGCTGGCGGGCAGCGAACTGCAGGAGGCGATAAATCTGCCGCGCGCGCTGCAGATGCCGAACGGAAAAACTCTGGTTGAGTTGCCGCTCAAACGCGACAAAGCCTTTCTTGCCGCGCTCAAATCGCGCGGTTTTGACGCCGACCTCAGACGCAGTGTGATCTCGCTTGGCTCGGTACAGGCCGTCAGCTTTGATGCCGCCAGCAAAATGTTTACCGCTGCATCGGATCTCAGACGCGAAGGTCTGGCGCTCGTGGTTCAGCCGCACGTCGACTGAGGGCTTTGCGGGAGAATTAAGATGCAGATTGCGGATATATTTGTTATTGCACTCTACTTCGTGCTGACGTTTGGCGTCGGTGTACTCGCGCTCAGGCGCAAACACGATTCGACCGAAGACTATTTTTTGTCGGGCAGAAAATTACCGTGGCATCTCGCGGGACTTTCGATGGTTGCGACGACGTTTGCCGCCGATACGCCGCTTGCGGTTACCGGCATTACGCTCGACCGCGGCATCGCCGGCAATTTTCTCTGGCTGTCGCTGATTCCTTCGGGGATTCTCACGGCAATTTTTTACGCGCGGCTGTGGCGGCGTTCGGGCGCGATGACCGACGCCGAATTTGCCACACTGCGCTATTCGGGAAAGGCTGCGGCATTTCTGCGGCGCTTCCGCGCGGTTTATCTCGCGCTGCCGGTGAATCTGATCATCATGGGTTGGGTGACAACCGGCATGGCAAAAGTTCTGGGCGTATTCTTTGACTATCCGCAGTGGCTGACGCTGGGTGTTCTGTACGCGTTCACCGTGGTGTATATTATCCTGTCGGGGTTGTGGGGTGTGGTGGTTACCGACGCGCTGCAGTTCATCATTGCCATAGTCGGATGCATCGTTGTCGCGGTGATATATGTCGAGCATTCGGGCGGTCTCGCGGCGCTGTGGCAAAAGGCAGACCAGATGCTGCCCGCCGGCTTCACGGATATTTATCCGTGGTATTTCACGGGACCGGTATACGTCGTCGCAGTCTGGCTGGGCGTGCAGTGGTGGGCTTCGTGGTATCCCGGTTTTGAACCCGGCGGCGGCGGATACGTTGCGCAGCGCCTGCTTTCTACCAAAAACGAAAACCACGCTGTGGGCGCGGCGCTGCTTTTTAACGTTTTGCATTTTGTCGTCAGACCCTGGCCGTGGATTATTACCGCGCTCGCGGCTGCCGTCGCGCTGCCGGCCACAGGAGACAAAGAGATGCTCTACCCGCAGGCGATTTTGGCATGGCTGCCCACGGGGTTGCGCGGTTTACTCATCGCCGCATTTCTCGCCGCATTCATGTCGACGATTGCGACGCATCTCAACTGGGGCGCTTCATATGTTATGAACGACGTCGTGCGCGGCACGCGCTTTGAACCGCAGAGCACGCGCGGTATGCTGGCGCTGTCACGCAGCATGATTGTGGTTATGGCGCTGGGGGCGATCGGCGTTTCCTACCTGATGAGTTCCGTCAGCAAAGGCTGGGAGCTGATTCTGATGCTCTCCGCCGGCACGGGACCGGTATTCATGATCCGCTGGTACTGGAAACGCGTGAATGCCGCGAGCGAGATCAGCGCGATGTGCGCTTCGCTCGTGTTTTCGCTGATCGCGAGCAACTGGAACCTTGCGCAGGAAATCCGGTTGTGTCTGGTTGCCGCGGCAACAAGTTGCGTATGGGTTACAGTCACACTGCTGACAAAACCGGCGAGCGACGAAAAGCTTGCCGCGTTCAGCGCGCAGGTGCGACCCGGGCAATGGCGCTGGAGAGAGATAATGGTCTTTCTGTGCGGCGTCGTTTTAGTCTACGCGTCTTTTTTTGCGATCGGTGAACTGCTGCGCGGCCGTTTCTTGCCGGCATTGATTAATTTTCTGGTGGCTGCGGCGGCCGGTAGCGTTGCCGCTATGGGGTTAAAAAACCGCGTTGAACCGGGTTCGTGAAGCACGGACCCGGTTCAGTTCAGCATTATGCTTTTGTGCGTGGCGGCGAAATGGCGGTAGACTCCGCCTTTTTCCATGAGGCATTTGCGCCACAGGTCTTCACCGGCTTTCTCAAAAATGAGTTCCGCGCGCGCCTCGAGCAGAATCCAGCTGTTGGAGCGCAGTTCGTATTCGAGCTGGCCGGTTGCCCAGCCGGCATAGCCAGCGAAACGGCGGTAGGCAAAAGCATCGTCCGCGAGATCGGCAAGCAGCTCGTCAGAGCTTTCGAAGTACACACCGCCGACTATTTCGTCATCGCTGGCCAGTGCCGATGAACTGTGCAAAATCGAGCGGTGGTCGGGATCGACGGGGCCGCCCTTGTAGAGCGGGTGTCTGCGGCTGCGATCGCTCGGCAGAGGGTGATTTAACACCACACCCAGCGAGCCGCGGCTGTCATGGTCGACAACCAGCACAACGCTGCGGTTGAAATTGCCGTCGAGAATAGCGGAACTCGCGATCAGTAATTTCCCTTTCAGATCAATTTGTTCATCCATAAGTTCTTTATTCGCGCGTCATGTGTGAATGGATTTCAGCTGCTCTATGAGCCCCAGCTGGATATACTGGTTGAGTGCCCGGGTATCGGCAGCATCGTTTCCAATCCTGCGCACGATCTGTGTCGCTACGTTGCCGATTTCGTTGCTCAAAAAGCTCTGCGTAATTTCGGGCAATTTGCGCGTCATAGAATAAAGTCTCTTAGCGCGCCGCGCCACGTCACCGTCAACCCTTTCGGCAAATTCGCGGCGCGCATCGCCGAGTTTCAGGTTCCACAGATCCGCATATTTTTGCATCATTTCGATGCTGTTTTTTCCGCCGATAATACGCGTTTCTACCATATGCAGCGCACGGTGCCAATCAGTGTCTTTGGGCACGGCCGCACCGCGTTCACCATTGTCCTCGTCCTTTTCCGGCGCCTGCGGCGCCGTCTGAACCAGCCCGAACAGGCTTGCGAGCCAGCGCAGCAGCGGATAGCGGTACAAAAAGGGTAGTTCAGCCCTGACGCGCGTGTATATTTCGCGGCGGTTGAGTTCGAGCAGCGCATGCACGGGTTTGAAGATGACGCGATTACTGACAAAAAAATAGAGATCCTGCAGGCTGGGGCTTATCGGATGGCGGCTGACCACATGGAATGCATTGATGATTGCCTGCGGATTTTGCAACAGCGCCGAAAAAACAGGTTCGTGTGCCTTGACGTGTTTTTCCACGTCCTCTGAAAAAAATTCATCGAATTCCATGGCCGACCGGCTCTCGTTTTTCAGCATCAATGCATACCACATCTTGCGGAAGCGGGCAAGCAGTTCCGCGCGCACGCGTTTGCGCTCTGACTCGAAGAACATCAGCACGGCCTCGCGGTGGATAAAAAAATCCTCGTCGCTCATGCGGAATTTGAGCAACGTGGGTAAAAGATCGCGCTCTTCCGGCTGGAAGACGCTGAACTCGGTGAGCATATCTTTTACCACCTGTTCGATTTCGCTCTGGCTGAGAACCGACGCCATCACTTCGAGACCCGCGGCGCCCTTAACAATCTTCTGTATAATATTTTCACGGTTGAGCAGCGCGGGATAATCAGCCATCATATTGAGCAGCTTCAGAGCATTGTCTCGCAGCTTTTCTTTATTGTTTTTTTCCGATTCGAGCCAGGCTTCGTAGCCTTTGAATCCCTCGATAATGCGTGCGGCCTGAATGAGTGTGGCCATGCCCTTCTTGTCTTTATCGACGTTGAAGTATGCAGCGAGCCTGTTCGCGAGATTAACCACGTAAAGAGGAGTTTCGCTTTCGTTGTGCGAGAGAATTCGCATGATGCGATCGACGCTCGAAGATTTTTGCGGCATGATGCTCTGCATGTCTTTGACGAGATCTTCGCCGAGGCGGTTCTGTGCCGACGCCGAGATAATATTCCTGAGTTTGAGCAGACAGACTTCGAGCATCACATTGACCGTGGCGGCCGTGACGCAGACAGCCTGTTCCAGATCGGGGACACGCAGCAGAATCAGCCGCTTCTCCTCCTGCAGGCGGTGGCTTGTGCCACCGGCGATTTCCTGAATCGGTACCTCGACGTAGAATGCGGGTAGCATGTACTTGCGCATCATTTCTTCATCGGGAAAAGGCATCGCCGAGTTGGAAAGCATTTGCGAATAATAATCTTCGAGAAATAGGCTCAGCGGGTCGGTGAGCCTGATGCGCAGCACTTCACCACCTTCGACGTCGATTTCGATAAACTGTTTGTCGCGCAGCGAAAAAGCCGTTTGCGCCATGAGCCGGCGCACGTTCGGCAGGGTTTTCAGTTTCTGCAGATTTTCTGCCGCGCCGCGTGCCAGCAGCGAATCGGTCACCCGAGCGGCTGAAAATTGGATCGTGTCGGCTTCCTGTGCGTAACGCGCATACGATTCGAGCATCAGCAGCTCGTCTTCGACCAGGGGCACACTGCGTGCAAAGTCCTTGAACTGCTGTGCATCCAGCTCGAGATAGAATGGCTTGGTTTCTGAGGCCACTGTTTTTATTTTCGACAGATTCCCGCTGTTTTTAAAGAGTGCGCGACTCGCGCACGCTCAGCAACTTCCGGTTTGCCGCGAGCGCAATGCCGCATCAAAGCAGAAACCGCGGGTCCAGTGCAAAAATGCCGGGGCGGCTGAAATCCGCGAGCTCAGCCAGTCGCGACAGCCCAAATGGCAGCATGCTGCGGCTGAAAAGCGATTCCCTTACCGCAGGAAGTATATCCACATGCACGGCTTCGCCTTCGCGCACGCCAATGTGGTCTCTGAGTGCCGTGAGCGCACCGGACAGACCACCTTCGGCATCGGTGAGGCCGATTCTGCCTGCGGTTTTACCCGAATAGACCCGGCCCGAAGCATGCGGACGTATTTTTGCAACTTCAGTATGCCTCCCGATGGCAACATCGCGCAGAAACTGTTCATAAATTTCTGCCATGTTATTCTGTATGGTGCGCTTCTGCTCGCCGGCAAAATCTGCGAACGGCGAAAACACCGGCGGAGGGTTTTTTTTCGGTGCGCGATCGATCGAAACCCCCCATTTGTTGAGCAGTGGGGCAACGTTAAACTTACCTCCGACAACGCCGATCGAGCCCGTGATTGTCATCGGCGTGGCGAAGATGCGATCTGCGGCCGCCGACAGGTAGTACCCCCCCGAAGCGGCCACATTGCCCTGCGACACGAATACCGGCAAAGGTTTAACTTCGGCGGCTGCGGCATGGTCGGTTTCTGCTTTTTCGCCGGTTGCTGTTGCGGCCGGTGCGGATTTCAAACGACCGGTGGCCAGCATCCATTCGCGCCATAACAGTTGCGAGACCGTCGCCGAACCGCCGGGGCTGTTAATTCTCAGAAGCACCGCTGCGTAGTGTCCCGATCGCAGGGTTTCAGCCAGTGATTCGTAGTCAGGCCAGTTGATTGTTCCCGGTCGGGTAGTTGCTGTTTCGACAATATTGCCTTCCGCCACAAGCAGGGCAATTTTCTGCAGGCGTTTGAAATTGAACAGCCTGAACGCCCTGCGAGCCGCGAGTTTCTGCGCCGCGTAGAGATCTGTCTTGCGCGTTTTTTTTTCATCGCCGGTATCGGCAGTGAATTCGGTATATGCACAGTGTTTTCCGATCAGCCCCAGCTCAATCGCCCTGGCTGCGCTTACCAGCCGGCGTTCTTTTTTGCCCGCCAGCGCCGGCGCTTTTTCTACCAGGCCGGCGAAAAAGGTTTCTTCGATATCGGCGAGTAATTGTTCCGTCTGTTTGCGCGCGGCGGGTGACATGCCGCTGCGCGTGAATATTTCGGCGGCGCTTTTGAATTCGCCCACTGAAAGAAACTGCGGCCGAATACCCAGCTTCACCAGCAGCGACTGTACAAACAGCGATTCGGTGGTAAACGGGGCGAGATCGAAAGTGGACGATTCGGGGCAACTGACCTGTACGCAGGCACTGGCCATAAACAGCGAAATCCTGTCGTCGCTGAGCAGGTATGCGTTCGTTTCGATGCCAAGTTTACCGATTTGCGCGATCAGATCCCTGATTTCCCAGGCCTGCGCCCAGCCCAGCGAGTGATGCTCGAAGGTGAAGCGCAGCCGGGCTACTTTCAGCTGCCGCCTTTTTATGGCTGAGACGATGCCGGCGAGTTCCAGGCTGATCAGATAAAAGCGGTCTTTTGCGGGTTTGAAGTAAGACCAGATGCCGTGCGAAAGCGGCGCCTCAGAATAGTCAGAACGGATATGCACGTCCACCAGCAGCGCTTTGTGCAGCCCCCGCAGGCGCATATAACCAAAAACGAGCAGGCGGAACGGCCATAATAAAAGAAGGACCAGCGGGCGCAGCATAGTTATGAACTCCTTGCCGAGACACAGCGGAAATCAGAAAACGTTTACCGGTCACGACAACTTCTACAGGCAGTGCCGGCGGGAGTCGATACATAATAAGAAGCAGATCCATGTTCAGTATTCTCAGATCACATAATATCATCAGTCTGCCGGTGCTGGTCTGCTTCATATTCTGCGCGGGAAAATCGACGCGGGCGCCCGCGGGCACCGAACCGTCGTTTGCCCTCGTCAGCGCCAATGTGCAGACTTTCCCCGAAGGCGCCGACAAGTCGCTGCCGCTGGTCAAAAAATTCACGCACGAAGATATCACTCTGCTCGCGTGGTCGAAAGACTTTGCGCGCGGCCATGCCATTCTTTTCGAATTGGAGTGCGAAAAGGGATATACTGGTTTGACATTCTGGGTGAACGGACGGGAATATAAGTTGGTTCGCGGAGAAATGCGTCCCTTTGTTCTGTTTGCAAATCCACCCGACAGCAAGCGCAGGCAAAACGAGATCGAGATTCGACGCGGCGGCGGCAAAATTGCGAGCTTTGAAATCCCCGTGGTGAATATGGAATACCCCGTGGCAAAATCGGTCTTAACCGTCAGTAAGTCCTCCAATGCAAGCAAACCAATGTCAGAAAAAACCCGGCAATTTATCGAAGAAAGTCGGGCTAAGAAGCTAAAAGCCTTTGTCTCCGCGGACGAAAATTTTCTAACCTCAGAGATCCGTTATCCTCGCGACGAACATAAAATTACATCTCCTTTCCATATCAAACGGGTTTACGAGAAATTCAAAATCGTCGGTGGAAAAAAGAAAAAACTGAAAGGCAGAGTGTCCTTTCATGGCGGCACAGACCTTAAGGGGCTGACCGGAGCGCCAATTTTTGCGATCGCGAACGGGGTTGTTAATATTGCCGATCATCTCTATTATGAGGGAAATCTGGTAATTCTCGATCACGGTTTCGGCGTCCTGAGCGGTTACATGCACCAAAGCGAATTGCTGGTAAAGAATGGCGATCGTGTAAAAGCGGGGCAGTTGTTGGGAAAAACCGGGGCTACAGGAGATGTCCAGGGCCCGCACCTGCATATTTTTCTGTACATCCACGGCGTCAAAGTCGACCCGCTGAGTCTGCTGCACCTGCCGCTGAAACCCGCGAAGTGATGGATTTTTTGCCGGCAAACGGTATCGTGCTCGTCTTTGCAGCGCTCGTCGTGCTTGCCGCAGGCATTCTCATTGGCACGCGCCTCAGTCATCTCAGGGCTGAAAACAAGTTTGTGCAGATTCTAAGGCAAAAAGAAACCGAATGGCAGCTTGTCGCTGAGGACATGCGCAAGGCGGCGCTCGCGAAATCGCGGCAGGTGATAGGCGGATCGTTCTCCGAACAACTCGCGCCGTTTCTGCCTGATTTTCCCTTTGACCCGACCGAGGCGCGCTTCATCGGCAAGCCGGTGGATTTTCTAGTCTTCCGCGGGCTTGCAGCCGGCCAGATCGATGAAGTAGTTTTCGTCGAGGTGAAGTCGGGAGCCAGCCGGCTCAACAGCAACGAGCAGTCGTTGAGAAGCTGTATCGAGCAAAAAAAGGTTTCGTTTGCCGAATACCGTGTGCCGGTGGGAATCACTTCGAGCACCAGGTCGCCCTGAGCCTGTCGAAGGGCGACCGCGGCTATACCACTTCGAGTAGGGCGTCACGCACGGTCGTGTACACGTCTTTCAGAGGCAATCCGCGTTCGATCTCAAACGTGATCGTCGCAATACCGCGCTCCCAGCCCGCGTACGTGCCGAGCGAACCCGGTGTCGGGTAACCAATGTCTTCCGTGATCTCATAACCCAGCCGCGAATGCATGCGCTCGGCGTAGTTGCGCGCGGGTCCGTTGACGTTGAACATCGGCTTCCACGAATGCAGGGAGACAATGAACTGCGGGTCAAACTCATGCAAAATAGTCATCAGCAGGATTGTCTCCGGTTCTGATGCGGCCGCCGGACCTGAATAGTATTTCTCTCCTTTCGCATTGGCTTGCCAGTCTTTGGTAGGCATATTACGGTTGAGATCGACGCCGTTGGTGTTGTGGCGCGAAAAATTCAAGACGCCGTCGGGATTGACCACCGGTATGAACAGCAGATCGCTGTTGCTCGTGCGCTCGGCACCGCGGCGGATAAACTCATCGTAAAAGCCGGCGGTCGCGGCGACTCCCTCTGTCTCATTGCCGTGTACTCCGCCGAGAAACAGCACGCGCTCGCCGTTACCAGGAAAGCGGCGGCCATAGATACCGTTGCCACCGGCAGATTTCCCCATGAGTTCGAGATTGGCAAAGGTTGCGAGGGTCTCTGTGGGTGAGGTGAACTGTTCCGATGGTTTAACTTCTGAACTCATGGTTCTCCTCAGGCTAAAAGCGTGGTGGCCGTAAGCTTCTGCGCGTTGCGGAATGTGTTATAAAGAAGCATCGCAATCGTCATCGGCCCGACGCCGCCTGGCACCGGAGTATAGAAGCGCGCGCGTTCGGCGACCTGTGTGAGATCGAGATCGCCGGTGACCTTGCCGTCGATACGGTGCATGCCGACATCGATCACAATCGCGCCTTCTTTAATACGCGTGCAATCTGCAATGCCGCGCACACCCGTGGCGCTCACGAGCACATCCGCACTGGCGATAAAATCAGACAGGTTGCGTGTCTTCGAATGGCACATGGTTACGGTCAGGTTAAAACACGACAACAACAGCTGTGCCATTGGTTTGCCCACGATATTCGAGCGGCCAATCACCACGGCGTGGGCACCGGCAAGCTTGACGTCCGGGGTTTCGCGTGCGAGCTCGCGCAGCATTAAGGTAATGCCAGCCGGCGTGCAGGGCAGAACGGTATCGACGCCGGCCAGCAGTTTGCCCTCGTTTACATAATGAAAGCCGTCGGCGTCTTTGTCGGGGCGAATTGCCTGCAGAATTTCGCTTTCGTTCAGGTGTTTGGGTAACGGCAATTGTACGAGAATACCGTGGATGGAGGGGTCATTATTCAGCTGGTGGATTTTCGCGACGAGAGATTCCTGTTGCGTATGACTTTCCATCCTTTCCAGCACGGAATGGAAACCCACTTCGAGCGCGGCCCTCTCTTTGCCCGCGACGTAAATTTTCGATGCCTCATCGTCGCCGACGATAATCACGGCGAGACCCGGTTTCACCGCGAGGGTGTTAGTCTCGTGTTTTACGAATTGTCTGACAGCTTCGGCGAGAGCCTTGCCACCGAGCTTATTATCTTTCACCCAGTCTTTGACCGGAAATTGTGTTTGGGGCAGGGCGTTTAACAGCGACACATCGCCGCTTCCGCAGAGCGAAACAGGTCTTCAAATCATAAACCTGCCGGCGTAGCCGGCAGGTTTATGATTTGAATAATAGCTCGAAAGGTATGGCTTGTATATGCGGGCGGGCGTAGATCTTGTGCTGGTAGATCGGCCGCAACTCTTCGTCTGGATAACTTTTGCCGGCCTGTTTCTGCAGCATACGCGAGAGGCGCCATGCATCGCCGGCCTCTTTTTGTCTGAGCACGCTGATAAAATGGCCGTGGAATGCTTCGGTAGAAAAATCCTGCGCTTCCATGATTTCGCGCAGAGTGCGGCGCGTGAAATCGCGCACTTCGGTCGAAAAAGCATCGCCGTGCAGATTCGCAAGCCGCGTGTAGTTCATAACCGTGGTAACAATGACCGAGTAAGGTTCGTCAGATTTTTTGAGATCGTCTTCGCAGGCAGCGATGAAGTTGCGGATCGCCATCACCGGGTTATCTGCGTGTTTCAGCGCCGAGGTCGCGTGGTCGCGCAGCTTCGAGATATGGTTTTGCAACACGTAAGCGTCGAGCATGCCTACAAGAGCCGAAACACGATCGGCGTCCGAGTCGGCAATAAACGCGCACGCGAGAAACTCCTGGCGGTGCAGCACCTTGTGCGCGTGCACCTGCCGGTATTTTGTCATGAAAGCGAAGGCCTCGGACATTTCCATATCCTCGCGCGTCAGCACACTCTGTCCCTGCTTGATCTTTTCGATTACGGGATCGACCAGCGTCATTTCGAGGTGTGCCACCTGCTCGCGCGCAAAACCGAGCGAGAAATGCTGGCGCAGAAAAAAATCTTCACGTGTCAGCACCAAAAGTGCCGTATCCGGAAAGTGCTGCACCATTTCCGCTTCGAGCGCCTCTTTCAGCGGTTCGTTGTTATCGAGTCGCCCGAGGCGGCGGCAGAATTCAGCGGCATAACCCTGGTACGTCTGCGCGCGCTGCAATTGTTGATTTTTGTCTTCTGCGCCGGCCACCAGCTTCAGCTGCGCTTCCATCGCGCCCAAAAGTTCGCCGCATATTTTCAGGTAAAACAAATCGTCGGCATTGAGCGTGTTTTGTCCGGTCGGCGGATTGATGAAAATGACACCGCGCAATTCTTCGTATCGGAAAACCGGCGCGGCGTAGCGTACTCCGATCGCGCTGAGAAACTTCTGTTCGCGTTCTGAAAGTGACGACAACACATCGTCGATATAGAGGACTTTTTTTTCCGCTCTGAGAGTGGCGCAGATTTTGCCGTTTGCGGCGAACGAATGGTCTGACGCCATCGTGAAGCCAAGCGCGTGCCTGAGTTCCATGCGCGTGTCGTCTTCCATGAAAATGGCAATAAATTTCGTTCCGAGCTGCGCCATAACCGAATAAGCAATGACCTGCCAAAGGTCTGCTGCCGAGCGCACCGCGCCGAATTCTTTATAGATTTCGATCAGGTTGAGAATTGCGTCGAGGCGTGACTTGTGCCCCATGCTCTCGGGAAAATCGGCTGCAGAGACGATATGCTTTGTGTGTCGCCCCGCAGCCGGCGGGGTAGGTGATGAAGCTGTCTGCTGCGGCGCGGCGGCCTCGCCAGGTCTATCGCTCTTGCGGTTGAGATCGGGCCGCAGTTCGAGTCCGAGATCCACGCCGCGCGTGGATTCGACCGCTTTGGAGAAATCACTGGCGCGTTCGCGCAAGCCCATACGACCGTGTTACGCGCGCGCAGCCCGAACGGCTGCCCGGCGTCCCCCCCTGCCAGATGGAGAAACTTTAAGGGGGTGCAAGCACCCCCCTAACAACCCCGCGTGGAAATCCGGCATCGGTTACAGTCCCAATTTTTCCATGATTTTCTGGTACATTTTGAAGTATTCCGATTGCGCGAATTTTTCGATCACATCGTCGGGCAGCTCGCCCAGCAGATTGTCGAGGTAGGTCATCACCGATTTGAGTTCTTCCGTATCCGGTGTGGGGGCCGCAGCGGCAGCCGCCTGCGCTGTTTCATCTTCGTGGATCAGCGTTGCGGCTTCGAGGTCTTCTTCGAAAACCGTCGCCGGCTTTTCTGTATTCTCGGCGAGGCTCGGTTCCGCAGCGCCAGAATCCATTGGGCCGAGGCCGACCATCGGCGCTTCGGGCGTCACTTCATGTGCGTCGGCGACGATACCGTCGAGTTCATCGGCGGACAGCGCAATCGGACCGTCGTCTTCTTCCGCTGCGGCCGGTTGTCCTTCGGCCATGTGGTCGACATCGGCGTAACGCTCGTCCATCAGAGCAACCGGAGGTTCTTCAGCGCCGGCCGGCATGTCGGTCATCGCGGGAATCTCGCCCATCTCACCGCCGTCGTCCGGTGGCAATTCGGCCAATCCTTCGGGGGCAGGGATGTGGTCATCAGGGACAGCAGTCGCCTCAATGCCGTCGAGTTCATCGGCGGAAAGCGCAATCGGTTCGTCTTCGTCGCTGTCAAAAAAGCCCTTTTCTCCGGCACCGGCTGAGCTTGCTTCGAACTCCGGTGAAGCGGGTGGAAAACCGGCGAGCTGCTCATCTCCGTGCGCGCCGGCCGGCGCTTCTTCGGCATCCATCAGAATGCCGTCGAGTTCATCGGCAGAAAGTGCCACCGGACCATCGTCCTCTATGGGCGCCGGCGCTGAGCCGGCCGCATGGTCGTCCTCGACTTCAACGATGCCGTCATTTGGCAACTCGTCGCCGAGAGCTATTTCCTGAGTTTGCCGGGGCGCTTCTTCTTCGGGCGCCGTGCTGAGAATACCGTCGAGCTCTTCGTCCGACAGTGTAATCGGTTCGTCTTCGTCGCTGTCAAAAAAATCCGACGAGTGTCCGCCCGACATGTCTTGAGACGCTGCGCCTGCTGCGCGCTGATGTGTACGTTCCGGGCCTGCGCCGAGCACGGCCGAGGTGTCGTCGATCATGGTGATTTCGGGTTCTTCGTCGAGGGTCAGTATTTCGTCTTCCATCGGCGGCACGGTTTGTGAACCGCTTTCGGCGTGACCGGCTTCAGCGTCGGCGAGTATGTGGTCGAGTTCATCGTCAGACAGCGCAATCGGCTCTTCGTCTTCCTGTGTTGCCGGTTCTATCAGGGGTTCTGCGGGCAGCGCGGGTGCCGCAGCCATTTCAGGTATGGCGTCGACTTCGGGTGGGGTGAATTCAGAACCTTCTTCCTCGAGCAGAATCTCATCGAGGTCTTCGTCCGACAAAGCAATCGGCAGCTCGTCGTCGTCGTAACCGGTATCCAGCGCCGGCACGGGTTCTTCGGCCATTTCGGCCGCGGGCATGGGTGCTGCCGCAGGTGCATTTTCCGGCGGGAAATCGGGATGGAATTCCTCTTCGGTGGCCGGTCCCATTTCCAGAATGCCATCGAGCTCTTCGCTCGACAACGCGATCGGCCCGTCTTCGTCATCGTCTGAGTGGGGTTCTGCGGCGTGCTCGGGAGATTCTATGTCATCCGATGAAAGAATATCGTCGATGTATGCGTCTTCGGGGTGTGCGGTGCTTTCGTCGCCGATCGCGCGCGATTCATTGATATCGTCGAGGCTCGGTGCCTCGAGCGGTGCTGCCGACTGCGGCGCGGCTGCGGCACCTTTCGCTGAGTCATACAGTACAACGAACGACTTATCGTCTGACTCGGTGACCGCGAGATCGCCGTGTATGTCGAACTCATCATCTTTGATCTTTTTCTTTTCCGCCACCGCTTCAGCCATGTTTATATACCCCATTTATTATCGGTTGTTTGTGCGAGCAATCTTAAATTAGCGTAGGATTGTACGTTTTTAGTGATCGGGCAGGCTAGGCAGAAGGCCGCATTTTAGGCCTTTCTCAATCAACTTTGCGGGAAGCTCAAACGCAGATTCTTTTGAATAACCTGAACCCAGTCTAGACTGACCTTTGCTTCTGAGGCAAAATCCGGCCATTTCGCTACCGCAACCCTTACCTCCTCGATTATTGTCTCGGCACGGCCCCTCTTCATCAGAGCATTTCGGGCGCATGCCTTGAAATCTGCGATCGAGAAGCCGACCCGTTTGCCGTTCAGTGTCATTTGGTGGTTGGCTGTCCAGTTGCCGCTTGGATTGAAATTATAGGTTACGTCGAAAGCGGGTGCCAATGTCCAGTGCCCCTGTTTATCCATCAGGTATGCGATGTTTTTCACATGGTCATCCTGATTGCGCGCCATGATATTAAAGACCATTCGGCGGAATTGTTGTTCAATGGAATTTGCCGGCAAATTTAAACGATGCAGTATTTGCAATGCCTGCTCGTATGAGTGCGCCCCGGCCTGGTTGAAGTCAAAGTGCGCCAACGCGCAGAGGGATTGCATATGCAATTTTTCGCCGCCCGGCAACCGATCAAAGCGTTTTGTCATGAAATGGCGTCGACCATTCTCTTCGAGTAGGCGGCATTCAGCCATGGTGATGCCCGCCGCGCAGGCCATGAGGTGATATGCGTACTCTATCGCGCAATACCCTTTGGGATCTTCCAGATCCTTATCCCTATTACCGCTGACTCCATCGAATTTTAGCAGCCAGTATTCAAACCCCTCGTCAGTCGCTACCTGACCCGAGCGGATTTCTCCGGTTTTTGGGTTCCACGCAATCACCGCCTTCGCGCGCGCACCGGCGGCTGATGTGCCGACGAGATATATGTCGCGTACTGCCTTTGCGGTCTCACTGTTGGTTAAACTTGCCTGAAATTTTTTTCGGCTGGCCAGCATTTCTGATGCGAGTGAAACGAGTGCATCGATATGTAATCGGTTGGCAACTGGCTGAGCGGGGCCTGTCGCTGGTGCAAATTCGAGTGCACCCATGCCGCGTGATCCGATATAGCACAATCGCTCCACAGCATTAAAAGCTTCCGGCGTTCTCCCTTGAGATGCCAGCCACGCATTAATCAGCGCGTTTCCAAATTTATCGGGCAGTGAATCTGCCAATAGGCCCGGCAAGCCATGAAAGGTTCTTAGGGGTAGATCTGTGTACTGATATATTCTACGCGACAAAGGCCTTACTAGCGGAGAGACTTCGATGCCGCTTTGCGCAAAATCTGAATCGTATTCAAAGCTGGCGAATGAGTCGGTTTGTGGCATCGAGACCGCGCCAATTGTTCGCCCCCATAGTCTGACCTCTGCAATCATGATTTGTCATCCCATTTCCATTCGTGTGGCAAAGGCGGAGATTTTATTTTTTTTCCCGATGCACGCACCCGGCGTTTTTTTTGCAGTTTAAGAAGTTGCATCGGGCTTATTTGTCGTTCTGGTATGAGCACATCAAGATTTGTCAAAAGGCCCAGTGCGCGACAAACGCGCAAGAAGGCGGAAAGCTGCGACGCGACGGCACCTGATTCTAATCGTTCAATGGTGCGTTTCGCTACACCCGCCTTTTCAGCCAGAGTAGCCTGTGTTAGATTATTCTCTAGGCGAATGGCATGCAGGCGTTCGCCGATTTCCTGTAAAATAGCGCCATCGGAGAGCAAACTGGCTATTTTCATAAATCGCCATTAACGGCGAATTATATCGCTTTGTAAACATTAATTCGCCAGATGAGACGAATTGTTTATGGGGATGTGCTTGCTTTCCGGGTGCGCGGCGTTTTCTGTCGCAATCGCGCACACTTCTGTTACAGCCAGATCGCCATGTATGTCGAATTCGTCGTCTTTGATTTTGGTTTTTTCAGCCACCGCTTCCAACATTTTTGTCTGCCTCAATAATTGTCGGATTGGGCGAGCAATCTTAAATTGCGGCCGGAAAACCTCTCTTTTTCCAAGCAACAGAAATAGTATCGTATTGATCGCAGATCAGACCGATATTTGTGGCTTATGAGCTCCTGCCTTAATTCGGGTTTTCGCGGATAGCCGTTCGTGGTTGGTATTTGCGGATACGATATCCTCATGTTTCGGCATAAACTTGCTGATCTTTTACGCGCCATACGATATTCACTAAAGCTTTCAGATCATCGGACATGATGTGCTCTGCGATAATTGCTGAGTACCCAGCAGTCTTGAAACTAGCGAGGTACTTGAGAAGAGTATCTCGCGAAATCTCATCCAATTTGCTGATTTCTATTCTGGTCGCGTCTACAGGATGAAATACACACCATAATCAGAGCTCGGTACCAACTTAGGCGGATTGTATTACTGTGAATCAAGCAATAGTCCGCCGAGTTCGGTGTTTTGGACGTGGGGGATTTCACACTCCTGTAGCGCCAGTTTGATTGATCTTCTGCAAGGGGCGTCGAGACCAGAAGACCTCTTGCCCCAGAAAAAGAAAAGCTAACATTTCCGGCTGGATTTTTCTCAATTGGTACTCTGACCTGTTTGAGTTATCAAGGATAATGGCGCGTGGGGGGAATCCGACAATAAAGAAGTAATAGGCAAGTTCGATCGCAACATTTATCGATTTCAGCCACGTCAAAAAGCCGTAAGTGCAGGTGAGTAAACATACGTTCACTAAATACGTGCGCCTTGTTTACTTTTTTGGCACAGAAGGGGGCGCAGCTACCATTTTCCATCGGGGACACCTATAGACTTAAAGGACTGTGCTGGAATGAATACAAGACATATGTTTGCCAAAATCAGATCTGCCAATCTGCCAATTTTCGTGGCTACTTCTCTGCTATGGGCTGCCTGCAAACCCGGCGACATGGAGTTCCAGACCTTTAGGCCGACCTCCGAAACCTCTCTCTCAGACCTCTTTAAAGATACCCCCGCTATCCGTGCTGCTTTTACCACTATTGATCCGCACGAGTTTAACGTTCGCCTCGACGGCCTGATTCGCTTTGACCCCGTCATGGGGGTAAAATCCATGCATGCGCTGGGGGCGCTGTCAAAAGACCGTCCTGCGCTACCGCAGCTGGCTGACGCCGTTTCTGCCACGCTCGACCGTTTTGCGCGCTTTTATCAGGCGACACCTGCGCGCCAGACAGAATACAATGCTGCGATTGATCTCGTCAACCGCCTGCTCGACGTCGATCCGAAAGCCATCACCGACGGTGCATATCTGGTAGCAAAAGGCATTCGTTATACCGGCGAAAGCAATCCGCTTTTTCCTTTGAGCGTCACGCATGCGGATGTCAATCGTGTCAATGAGTACCACTTTCCGGCACTGACGACGTGGAAAACCTGCGATGATCCGGGCTCAGTGTTCCTGAATTCGAAGCCCGAGTCGGATATCACCGACGTCGAAGGTCGCGATACGCTGTGGCAGCTCTATGATATTGTTCGTACCGGTTTTTGTATCTATGCAAACCGTTCTGGTCCGCGCGTGGAAATCGTGGGGGCCGGAGGAACAGGCGCCATGGCCGAAGCGGTAATCACCAACAGCGTGATAACGGCGATCAACGTGACGAATCCCGGCAGTGGTTATCCTGTCGGGGGAACGGTTGTCAATATTGACTCAAGCCCGGGGCCGGGGTCGGGTGGCACTGCGACGGCGACTGTGGTCGGTGGTCAGGTCACCGCGATCACTCTCACATCTGGCGGTTCGGCCTACGTGCCCAAAAGCGATAACACGCCCGGTGCATACATGCGCAACGCGACAGCGGTACTCAAAAACAGCGGCGACGTTGAGCTGCGCATACGTAATCTGATCTACGACCTCACGAATAAATTGCCCGACTATGACGCGGCAGAAAAGCGCATCGCCGACTGGACGGTCAACCAGTCGAACATTGTGTTTCAATCGCAGGTCGCGGTTACCGATTACCTGATCGACTATGCATATCCGATCACGCGCAAAGATTTCGTCTTTAACGATGGCAAAGAGGTGCTCGACCGCCAGGCTGAGCATCTTTCGATGAAGAATCCGGGTGGCGCTGTAGCCAGCAACGATCAATATCTGATAGAATGGCTGCTCAAGTCGCTGTATGCCGATGCACCCAAAATGGACGACCTGGAAAATTATTCCAACGTCGATACAACGAGTGCCCTCTATGTATTTGGCAAGGATATGGTGGAGAACGGCACCTACGGCGTGAACAATCTCACCGGTCGCTATGCGAAGAACAAGGTGAAAGGCCTGTTGTGGTCGGGTTCTTCTTATACATGCAACTGCTCTCCTGCACAACCGCCCACAATATTCAGCGGGCTGCTCTACAGCGATGGCGCTGCCGGTTTTGCCGGCGACGGTTATCTTGCGCGTCTCGCGCAGGTGAAATCGACGCAGACCATCCAGAATCCATTCCGCGCGTTCATGTCGCCGCGCATTGGAACTTTGGTGACTGTCCCCACCAGCTATAGCAATGAATTTTATCTCGAAGCTTCACTCAAAAACCTCTATTATCATGTGCTCGATCGTTATTATGACCAAACTAATCTGCAGTGGGCACTGACAGCAGAAGATGCGCAGACTTCGTTCGGCGATCCCGAGCGGAATTTACAGGGATACATCGGCCAGATGCAATACTCTATGCGCAACATGGCGATATTGGATAAAAAAGGTAAACAGGTTGGCGATAGCGGCTTTGACAATATACCCTATCTGACCTCATTCCTGTATACCATCGCGGCCGCGAACGGTCTGGTTGATCCGGTGAATGCGCCGGCTCAATTGACGCTGCAGGCCTGTCTCAAGTCAATGGGCAGTCCGTTGGCTACCAACGGTACGATCAGTATCTCAGCGCTTGCGGGATTGATCAATATGACAGTGGCGGTAACCAATGCGCCTGATCCGTTCCCAGGTTTCCATGCAGCGTCCCGCCAAAACGAACCGGCTTCGACGTCTCTCGGCATGTTCGCCTTCGAATTAATCAGCCCTGGTCGGTTTATTCCGCGTACCGACACAGAAAAATATCCCGGCGACCTCGTGAATGGCAAGCTTCGCGGTACGTTCACCCCACACCAGGGAGATATCGAATCGACCAACCTAAAAACCTCTAACTGGATGGTGTCGGAATTTGCCCTCAGCGCGTGGGAAGGGTTTGGTCCTTATTCGGTAAAGGGCAAGGCCCCCAATGGCAGCAAGGTAAAATATGAGAATGACTATTATACCGATGGGTATCGGGCTGCGATAGGAACGTCGTATGGATTCTCCGGGCCACCAGACGCATATTCCGAAGTTGCGATGGGCGAAAACGGTGGCGACGGCCTTGGCACGCTGGGTGCGGGCCGCAATGGCAACTACCATATGTACGAAATGATCTATCGGCCGATGAGCGCGGCCGATGCATGTTGGGTTGAAGCGCAGGGCAACACGTACGGTTATGCCCGGTATGGCTGGCAACGGCCTAGCAATAATACGAACTATACAAACCTGAATACCGTTACCGGGAATTGCGATATCAACACCGCAGTGCAGCTGGATTTTGACACCCGGGACGAAGCCATTCGCGCCAACATCGAATGGGTTCTCAAATACAAAAAATATATCTTTGTAATTCCTATTTCCAGCGCATCGTCTGCGACACTCTGGCAGGCAGCTTCTTTTGCTGTATTCTCGACCATCAACGCAAACGGACTTTGGGGCGTGACAACCGCGCGCAGGGCCGGATCGAGCCAGCCGTATAACGGTTACTGGAATAAAGGTGCGTTTGGCATGGGCGCAAACGGTGACGGATACATCGCTAGCCCGACGCTCGGTTTCGTGAATGAACCGGTGGCAGGCGGGCGGGATGGCGTCAGCATCGGCAAAACGACGCGCTTTGGTGTAACTTCGTTTCAGCCCGGCGATTCGATGGTCTTGCTCGACACCACGCTGCGCACCTTTGGCGGTTTGATCGGACTAATGGTCGACCTTTGGCAGCAAATCTGGGATAGCCTTGGTAATGGACCGGTTACACCGGCGATGATCAAGGATAATTTTGACTCGGTTTTGACTCTCGCAAATGCGCTCTATGTGCAGGGCGACGTGCTGACCGGAACAGTCGCGGCTCACCGTACAACTCCATCGATGGCGAATTTCCGGCCATTTTTCGATACATTTTTCCCCACAGACGAAACGACTTGCACGGGCGGGGTGTTAACCAACGCCACAAACGGCACGGCTGACCTTTATGAAAATTATCTGAATGGTTGCGGTGTGACGGCCCGGGATTTGCCTCCGATTCCGAAAGTGAATCCGGGCACCGGAAGCTGCAATGAATTCACGCAGACAGGTTGCATCAAATATCCGCAAACCTATAACGCGACTACGGGTGCGGTAGCTACCTGGTATGATTACAAGGGCCCGAGCGACGGAAAATTGACGGGCATGTTGACTCCGTTGGTGATCTTATTCGGCACCATGCATGAGGACGGGACAGTCCTCAAGGTCTCCACCTATCCGAATGCAACCGCGATGACAGCGGGTGAAAACCGCGATAATGTTCAAATACGTAATTTTTGCGCCAACGCCACGCCAGGCTGTCCGAATGCAGATCTGGGCTACCGGGTTGAGTTGGATACTTTGTTCACAGCGCTTGCCTCATTGAACGAAAGCGTGCACTATAACAATGGCCAGGCCTGCGATCCTTACGGACAGCAGACAGGTGGAACGCCCTGCAGCAACTTTCCGCAATACAATACCGGTGCGCTCACCAATATTCTCACCGAATCCGCGGCTGGTCTGCGCAACGGCCTGATGCCGAAATTGACCAACAATAAGTACGCAAACCTTGCGTATATAGATCCGCTGGTACGCGACGTTGAGGCGATGATTTCAGACAACGTGCGCAAGGCAGAAGATAATTTTCAGGTGGTATCGGGTACGCAGGGCACTTTCACAGCTGGCGCCAACTACATGAAAAACAAGGACCGGCTGCGCTATTTTGCCACTAAGAATGCTGTAAGCCCCAGTTTTGTGGCAAGTACTGTTGTTACCGGAGTCGTCAGTGCGAATAACCATGGTCTCGAAGTGGGCGACAGAATTTATCTTACGGGTGCCGTGCCGGGCGGTACCACGGCCAACGAGCCGAATTGGTATTATGTCGTGGCACCAATCACCGCAAATAGCTTCAAGATCAGCGCTACCCCGGGTGGCGCGGCGATTGCGATCGCGGTGGCTGCTTCCTATACTGTCAATCCTGCGGTGTTTAAAACCAATCGCTTTAATGCCTCTGTCAACGGCGTGGCTCTCAACAGTATTCCGATGAACATGCTCAAGCAGTTTGTCGCGTATCTGCGGACATTGACATCCGACGCAGACATCGTTGCCGCGGTCAAAGCTGCGATCCCCATGCTGAACAACTATCTCGCGAATGTGCAGAACAGTTCGTCGCAGATTTCACTGACCGACCAGGATATCGATCACATTGTCAGCTTCATTAAAGATACCAACAAGACCGGTGGTTATTCGGTGGATTCGTTTCTGGATATGATTGTCTCCACAAAAATGGATGACGTGAATACGTTGCGCAGTTTTAACTTCAACCAGTTCAAAACTCTGGGATCTTACCAAAGCGTATTCGATGACATGAACGACAAAGTGGCGAAATACTTCGATGTAGACGTCAAAAAAGATTTGCTGTACGGCGCTTTCCTTCTTGGCGAGCCCACCTGCCCCGGGGGCTCCGCAAACGGTTTCTATGACCACAATAAAGACGGCGTCTGGAATCCCGGCACATTCACTTTCATCAACGCTGCCTACGCCAGCGCTTCAACTTATACAGATACCGCAAATGTCGGCGGTACCTGCACAATCATTACGCAGATACCGAACATCTATGACAAAGATTATTACATGTTCGACATGGGTGGTGTAGCAAGGAACATTGAAAAATCGGTTAATTCTCTGACGGTTGCCGACATCGACGGTAAACTGAACTGGTTATACGGGCGCACGCTCAGCGGTTCGCCTTCGGATGTTGTTTACCAGGCGAATCCGAACAATGCGAACAAGGTCGAGTGTTATATTCAGGATACCGGTACGGGTGGCGGCATCAATTTCGACCGCGAAGTTAAGGCATTTAAGAACCTGCTGCTCTGCCGCATGTACAATACGAAAATCTCCGAGCCGCACTATGATCGCAATGCGAACAATGTGATTGAGGCGGGCGAATATACCGATATCAATAACAACGGGCAGTACGACGACGACAATGCGACTGGTGCGAACGAGATGAACCTGCGCAAAACTGTGCATTACTTCCTCGAAGATGTGTTCATGCCGAAGTACAATGAGTACATCACACCAGATCCGCTGAGTCCCAATAAGAATTATGTGCATTTTGCGGCCACGGCGCTCGAAGACCTGTTTTCACCGACGTTGTGTGATGCGCAGGGGCTAAACTGTGCGACTAACAGCAATTACCTGACCGCCGAATTGCTCGGCGTCCGCAGCTCCTTTTACGCGAGCACGAATTTCACTTCGGCGGAATTGAAATCGGTGAAGAACGTGGTGGGTAACTTTCTGTATGATTCAGATACCGGTACTTACACCAACCTGATGACGCGCATCGGGCCTTCGCTGGTGACCTTCTTGCGTGAATTCCAGGGCGATTACAATGATCTGCTGAACATGGGGCTTGAGGGCTTTCAACCGAACGGTTTTATGACGTATTTTTCAACCAATTTGAAAAACAAAGCTCCTTATACATCGCTCGACATTCTCACCGATGTGCGCACCTTGTTCAATACGCAGACAATGCGCTGTTATCCGGGTATTACAGGCGAATATGCCGGTGGGCCTTTGTATTGCAAAAAATACAAGGCTCTCGATACGTTTTGGGGCCAGTTTGGTCTGCTGATGACACAATTTTCTACGGCTGCGTATAACAAGTACAAAGCGCAATGGCAGACGCAGCTTGCTGCACCATATTACTCGCGCCTTGTGTCGATGTTTGAATAAACAAATGGTTTGGCGTAAGGAGCTCACTTGAAACGATTGTTGAAACTGGCACCGGTGGTGTTGGTCTTGGCCGGTGCTCCGGCGCTTTTTGCCGAAATGGCCGAAAGCTTCGGTTTGGGGGCGCGTGCAGTCGGTTTTTCCGGTGCCGGCGTCGCCAGTGTGAATGACTGGACTTCGGGCTTTTATAACATTGCCGGCGTTACTTCCCCCATGAGCGAACGCGCCATTTTTGGTAACCAGGAAAAGTCGGAAGAAGCTTCGGGTAAGATTAAGCTGCTCAAAGACGACGGTTCAATTCAGGGTGACGAGAAAGGCAACAGAGACGCCATCGACAAAAAGCTCGAAACCGAATTGCTGGCAAAAGAAGACAAGCCGACGCACCAGGTCGGCATGAACTACCTGTTTCAGGCATCGTTGCCAAAAATCTCTCCGGCCACCACTAACTCGACGGTTGCCAATAATATCAACCTTGCAACAAAGAACATGATGTATGGTGCAGTCCAGATGGGGCTGGTTTTCGACACACGTACGCTGATGAATACGCCGAAAAATATGCCGATTCGTCTCGGAGTGGCACTTTCGATTCGCGACAACGGCACTATTGCGACGGTCAACGATACTTCGATTCAGTCGTACAATTTCATGCGTTTGGGTCGCGAAGCGCAACGCATACTCATCATCACCGGTTTAGGTGCCCAGGTGTGGAAGAATCGGCTGAGTATCGGCGTCGGGTTTAATATGTTCACCGGCGGCAAGGGCCGCTTCAGCATGACCAACGTCGAGATTGATCCCACGGGTAAGGCGCAGGTACCGAACGCAGAGATGCAGATGGATCTGACACCTGCGGGAGCGCCGGTGGCGGGTTTTCAGTACCGCCAGAATATCAAAAACCGCATTCTGATGGTGGGTTTTAACTGGCGCGGTGAAACGTATATGCAGATTGATCCGCTCGACGCAGAGGCTTATACGCAGCTACTGAACATCGGCCTGCCGCTCAGGCTTGCGATGCTTGATTTTTATTCTCCGCATACTTTCACGCTGGGCGTTACTTACTTGCACGACGAGGCGCTGAAGCTGTCACTCGATGGCGAATTTCAGTGGTGGAACCGTTTTCAGGTCAACACTGCCCGTGCAGAATACCAGAAAAAGGTCAATGAACCGTTTGAGAAATTTAAGAACATAATTTCGGTGAAATTCGGCGCTGAAAGCAGACCGGGCAGATATATCCAGAAGCTCAGGGATGTGCCGCTATTCGTGAGAATGGGATTTACTTTCATTCCGGCATTCACTCCGAATCAAACAGGTTATTCTAACTTTCTGGATAACAATAAGATAGGTTACTCGCTCGGAGCGTCATACTTTCTGAATTCAAACGCGATAGTCAAAGTTCCAGTCGAGCTGATTTTCGGTTTTCAGCACCAGATCTGGATGCCACGCACCTCGACTAAGTCGGGTGATGTGCTCACTCAGAGCACTACAAACCTGCCCGCTAATCAGCCAGATTACAGCTACAGTGCGCACGTGATTGTTGTTTCGCTGGGCGCGCTGATGAAGTTTTGATTTTCGTTAGCCCATGAATTAATTCATGGGCTAACGAATAGGCGACTATTTTTTCAGAACAATCGGCGCAAGATAAACCGCGGTTTTCTTATCGGCCTTAGATCTTTGCGTCATGAAGATGAACAGCGAAAATCCGCCGTTGGTATTCTTCACCGGCTTAAATATTCCGAAAGCGGGTGCGTCAACGCGGGCAATCTCCCGTCTTGAAAAATCGTCGTTGCCGCCGAAAATGGAAATGGAATTAATTTCCGTACCCAGCGCAAAATCCGTATGCCCGTCGCCGTTAAAATCGCCATAAGCGAACCCCGGCACGGCAGATTCTCTCGAGTCAAAAGTCAACGTGGTTTTTTCCATAGGGTTAACTTTTGCATTGAGCGGATCGAGCAGTTGCAGCGTCAAAGAGACTTTAGATCGCAGAATGTAATTGATAAAGAAGCTGATACCCGTATCCACGCTTGGTACGATCAACAGCCGGCGTCCGCGCAAATCTGCCAGGAGCGGTGAAAATACGCCACCCTTCACGGTTTGCGCCGTCATGTCGGCCGGGTCAGGAATGGAATTCTTGCCGCGGAACACTTTTAGATCGATGCGTATATTCAGACCGAGGCCCTTGACCGCCGAGTAAATGAGGTCGTAGTTACCGTCACCGTCGAAATCGGCGAATTCGGAATATGCCACGTAGATGTCTTCCTGCGGCATGGGGTAGATCTTGAGCAGGGTTTCGCCGAACGGCTTCAGCGAGCCGCTCCTCTGCTTGTGGCTGAGGAAATAATAGATACGTTCGTCGATTCTCGCCGCCGCATCGACGACGCCGTCGTGGTTAAAATCGATAAAAGCGGGTTGCGGAATAATAACCGTGGAGCGAATACTGTTCGACGGTAAGTCGGAATTTTGCCAGAGTCTGTTGGTGAAACTGCCGCGCGGCTGGTAAGGCAGAACGATGAGGCGCGTGAATTTCTTTCCGGTCTCGTTGCGGTAGACGATGAATTTCCCTTCCGCAGGCAGAAAGAAATCGGTATAGCCGTCGCGGTCAAAATCGAGCGTCAGCCGGCTCTGTTCCAGGTTATCGACATAGAGGGGGAGTGCGAGGCGCTCGTGGATAATGGCGGCGGCCGCGCCGAAGCCATTTTCAGAGAAGCGGCGGACGAATATTCCCGATTGTGTCATCTCGATCAGGTCATCGTTGCCGTCTTTGTCGACATCGGCGAAATCGATCGCCGCAGTCTCTGTCATCAGCTGGATTGTCTGCAGCGTTTTCAGTTCATCGCTAAGAATCGCGAGTTTTTTTTCGCGGCCGACATAGAAAAAATTGCGGCCCGACGACCTGAAAGCCCCGCCCATTTCCGGGACAAATCCGACATCGGCAGTGACGGTCAGCTGACCGGCGCGGATGTCTGCACAAAGCAAAAAAAAGACCGCGCAAAACGCGGCCTCCTTAAGAAATTTTGAGCAGATGTTCAGAATCCGATAGCCATGCCACCATCGACGCGCAGAATTACGCCGGTGATGAAGTCTGCGTCGGCCGACGCGAGAAAGCGCGCTGCCTTGGCAATATCGGACGGTGCGCCTTTGTTGGGCAGCGGCACCATTTTTGCCAGTTCAACCTGAATTTTCTCAGGCAGTGCGCCCGTCATATCGGTCTGGATATATCCGGGAGTAATCGCATTGATATTGATGTTGCGTGAAGCATACTCGCGCGC
>CAYHJO010000025.1:0-11494 GCA_964356715.1 uncultured Turneriella sp.
GCACGCCGCTGGCTCTGTTGAAAAAAGGCGCTTACGTCGTTTCTCACCTCGATAATAAGAAAGACGAGGCGCAGGTGCTGCTGGCGCTCGGGCAGTTCCATGCGAACCCGTCGCGCCGCTTCGCGCGCGAAGCGCTGAAAAATAATTATCTCGGTGCCGACTATTACCGCCGGGTGCTGATGGCGAACCCCGCGACACCGGCATTCAAAAAAGAAGAAATGATGGACCGCGCGGTCATGGGCATCGGCGATATTTTCTACCATGAAAAGGATTACGACCGCGCTCTCGACTATTACAAAAAGATAATCGACAAGGAGCCCGATAACGTCACAGCTCACGCGGGCATACTCAAGGCGCTGATCAAGCTCTTTCAACTCAATAACGATCCGCGCATGGTCATTCAACACCACACGGTCGTCAAAGGCAAGAAGCTGGAACACAAGCTGCCGATGTACATCAAGGCGCGCCTCGCGTCTTTTTATATCGATCTGCCGGCGGAAAACGAGTTGCGCGTGAAATACAATATTTCCCCCGCCAATATGCTGACCGGCCAGCAGCTGAAGACGCGCACCGACGATCTTTTAACCTCGATCTTCAATTCGTCGGAAACCGATAACTTTGGCGTAAAACACGAGGGCAGTAAATTTGCCGAGGGTTATTACCAGCGCGCGCGTTCGTACGCAAAAGACAAGAACCAGGTACGTATGGCGCTCAAGCAGTTCGAATATGCATTCCATTATGACCCGCGCCACTTTATGGCGCTTAACGACCGCGCTGAGGTTCTGACGCTGCTCAATGATTTTTCCGGCGCACAGGAACTGCTGAAGCTCGCAAAGCAGCTCAGCACGCCCGAAAAACTCGCGGAACTCGGCGAAAACGAGCAGGATGAAACGCTGTCTGACGCACCCGTCGGCACGATTGCATTCAACATGGGTAAGGCGATGTATCTCGATGCGATTCGCGATCTGTCGAATTCAGAGAGCTGGTTTCGTCTGAAAGAAGTGCAGAAATACCGTTCGCACACCGATCAGGGCAGCAACGCGCTTCTGGCGCACCTCGACCGCATCGAACTCGAATTCAACGAAGCGCGCACACTCGGCATCGCCGGCACCAAAGCCGAATCGGAGCTCATGTATTTTTCAGGCTGGTCTAAATTTGTACGCAACGACCACCGCGGCGCGCTCAGCGATTGGGAGAAAATCGATCCGGAAAAAACGGCGTCGCTGCCGAACCTGAGCCTCGCGCAGTCACACTGCTATTACCGGCTCGCGGTCGAAGAGACATTACCCGCGCAGCGTGAGAAGTATCTCGACAGCGCGCTGGGATTATTGTTCTATTCACAGGATCGCTTTAATGCGCGCATGGGTACTATTACGCGCATCGATGCCGGCAACGAAAAGCATGCGCGCCTCGTTTCAAATCTGGCAATCATCGAAAACAACATCGGCGCGATCTATGAGCTGCTCGACGACGAACAGAAATCGCTGATGCACTACTGGAAATCGGTGGAAAACAGCAAGCGCATCGGCAAAGAGAATGAGATTGCGAACCTGAATATACGCCTGAGCTTCAAGCGCAAGGCCCTGACCGACGGCGAAAACGTGCCAGTCATTATGGATTTTGTGCCGCCCCTCGTGGATTGAGGGCGGTCTGCGCTCGCCACGGATGGCGATCTTCGCGCGGACCAACCTTAGTGGATTAAGGGCGGTCTGCACTCGCCCATTGGGTTTTCGCAGGAAACCACGAACTACCACATTTCTATTTTCAGATTCGTCAAACGTTTGAATTCACCGATGTTGCGTGTGGCCAATGAACCGTGGTTGGCTATGACTGTCGCTGCCAATATCAGGTCGTTTGGGCCAATGAGCGTGCCTTTTTTGGTTAGTTCAGACCTTATTTGCGCGTAAACCATTGCCGCAGTGTGGTCAAAACTGACAATTTCGTAAGGCTCCAGAAATCTGGCCAATTTAGCGCCGTTTTCACGTATCTTTTTACTGTTCTGGACTCCGAACAAAAGCTCAGCCTGAACAACAGATGCGATTTTCAGATCTGAAGGGGAAAGCGCCTGGAATTGTTTGATTAATCCGGGATCTTTGCCGTTTAAAAAATGAATACAAATATCAGAATCCAGAAAAATCATTCGAGCTTTGTCCTGATCCGATCGGTTTCAAATTTGAGTTCTGCCGGCGTTTTGAATGTTGCATCTTTTACAGACCCAAACAGGTTGAAATAGTCTTTTGGCCAATTGGCTTGGATGTCTTTTTCGATAGCTTCTTTCACATACTTTGAAATGGATATCTTTTTTGCTTTGGCCTTGGTCTCTACGGCCTTGAGGGTCTTATTGTCCAGATAGAGCGAAAGTTGTGGCATGCACGTATAGTATAACATATTTGCCGGCGCGGCAATTTCTTTTGCCCGGCATCTAGTCTCGCGTTACGATGAGCTTTGGACTACGGTTCGGCTGCGCTCTGTAGGCAGAGACCTGCGCAGTCTAAGAACCGCTTGGTCTCACTACGGGTAGCTGTGGCTCCAAAGCCTCTTTACTGAAGTAATACACCGCAAACGCGAAGGCGAGAAACTGCAGCAGCGCGCTGGCGAAGAACGGCATGCCTGCCTGTATAGTGTGCAGCGCGCCGGGTGAGTGTGTGAAGTTCGAGAGAATGTTGAGCCCGATCACCGGGGCAATCACCTGCATCAGGCTCTGAATCGAACTGAGCGAACCCATCGCAATGCCCTGCTGGTCGGGCGGTACGAGGCGCGAGACATGCGCCTGTAGTGCGGGGCCGGCGGCGTTCGCGAGAATGCAGATGCCGAGAATGATATAAAGGTAAAATCCTTCGGGCGCGAGCCCGAAGAGTACGAATTCAAGGGTGCAGAAGAATAAACCGATTTTCGCGAGCGAAACTTCGCCGAATTTTTTCACCAGAATGCCGAGCAGGCCGCCCTGCACAATCGCGGCAGACATACCCACACAGAAGAGAGCAATGCCGTTATCTTGTGGGGTCCACAGGAAGCGTGTTTCAGTGTAGCGTACCCAGTATGAGTGCATCATGAACTGGCCGAGGTTTACCAGCGCGATCGCCAGCACGAAGATGCCGAGGCCCTTCAGCGTGATTAGTCCTTTGAGCGCTGAGAATGGGTTGGCTTTTTTCAGCGAAAATGTCGTGCGCAGGTGTTTGGGTAAAGATTCGGGCAGTACGAAAAAACCGTAAAGCGCGTTGAGCAGCGAAAACGCTGCGGCGGCGAAGAACGGATATTCGGGTTTGATTGCCCCGAGAAAGCCGCCGAGCATCGGCCCCAGAATAAAGCCGATGCCAAACGCCATGCCGATCATGCCGAACCCTTTTGCGCGGTCTTCAACGCTGGTGACATCGGCGATGTATGCGCTGCCGACGGAAAAGCTCGCGCCGGTAATGCCGCCGAGTATGCGCGCGATAAACAGCACCGGAATCGACCACGCAATGCCCTGCAGCACAAAGTCAAAGCCGAGACCGATGACCGAAAGCAAGATCACGGGCCGGCGACCGAATTTATCGGACAGCGCGCCGAGAATTGGCGAAAACATAAACTGCATGATGCCATAACTCGCCGACATTACCATGAACCAGTTGTTGGTTTCGATGTCGCTCGCAGTGAATTTCGACACCATCTTTGGCATCACGGGAATGATGAGTCCGTAACCGATGACATCGAGAAGAATCGTGATAAAAATAAAAGATGAGCTTGCGCGCGTTGCTGCCATTCGACAAAATTTAGAGTCGAGACAAGCGGGCGAAAAATTTACATTAGCCCCGGACTTAATTCCGGGGCTAATAAAAATCACCACCAGCTTTCGGCGATAGCGTCCCAGGTATCTGTCAGTCCCTTGTCATAGTTCAGCGCCCAGATGCCGATGCCGCCCATCTGCCGCGATTTGATATAGTCGTACTTGGTTTTGAGGCTGTCTTTGGTGTCATACCATACCTGGTGATATACGCCGTCCTTCTTGTAAAAGTAATACGGGTTCTTGATCGTGTTTTCGTAGCCCAGAATGGTGTTCACGCCGTCGGGTGTCAGCGACTTTACGAGCGGCAGAATCTGGTAATACATTTTTGTTTTTGCATACGCGCTGCCGAGGCTTGTCGATGGAATCGAAAAGTTCTGCGTCGAAAAATCCTGCATGTAATAGCCGACGCCACCCAATAGTTTATTGGCGTTTGAGGGCCCCATTTTGCCGATCCAGTGGTTGAAGAAATACTGGTAAGAGAAGTTGTAAGACCACGGCGGTACCGGTGAATAGAGTTTATTCGTCGGCCCCGCCTGCGTCGACGAAGCGCTGTGGCCTTCATAGCTCATGACCATTGCATAGTCGAGAGAACCGATGAAGTTCGCGATGTCATACGCACCCGACCAGTCGATTGGCATCAGCGCCATGTGTATGCGGTAAGGCTGGCCGTCGCTCGCATTGCCCTCGGCGTTGAAAGCGGTGCGCAGCTCCTGTACAAAAGTGGTGAGGCCGTTTTTGGCGGTTTTGCCGGGAATCTCGAAATCCAGATCGGCACCATGCGCGCCGCGCGCTTTGACCTGGTTGACAATGTTGGTGATCATGCGGGCGCGATTGGTTGCCGAATTGACCATCGTGGCGATGTCAGCGGCGCCAAACAGACAGACCGACAACAGCACTTTTACATTGTTATTTTTTGCCGTGGTCACCGCGCTCGTGGTATCCCAGCCGTGCAGAGATTTGATGCTGCCATCGGCGTTGGGCTCCATGCAGAAGTAGAGAAGGTGCGTGAGCCGGTTCCATTGTATAGAGGTGGTTGAAGTCGACCAGTAGGTGAGGTAGCCCTGCACCACGCGGTTCGTCAGCACCACTGAGGTTTCGTCGACAAAATTCACCGTCAGCGTGTATGCGCCCTTCTTCTCGACGCCCGACGAATTCACGTAAGTGTCGGCGACGAGATAATACGTGCCGGCTTCGAGCGACTGTGTGAGCGTCGTGTCGTTACGCGCCAGCACCGTCAGTGGCGACAGCGACGACAACAGGTGGATGTCGATGTCGACACCGGCTGCCATACCCGACAGCGTGGCGGTCACCTTGTATTTTTTACCCGCCGGCACTGTGAAGGTGTAAACGTACTCGGGCCCCGATTCATTCTGCGAGTAACCCGGATAATAATTGATACTGTCGGGCGCACCGGCGGTCGTGGTATTGTGCGTGTTGTCGGTATAGGTGTATGGCATTGCGCCGATATTGATCGTAATATCTGAGCTCGCAATCTCTGTCAGCTGCACGCTCAGCGTGTAGGGGCCGTTCTTGGCTGCAGCGGCGGCGGGCTTAAAGCCATCGACGACGATGTAATATGTTCCCGCGGGCAAGACGACGTACGACGCCGACGCGGGCACAGTCGCGTCGTTGCGGTATGCCGCATCGCTATTGTAGAGTGTCGCCTGATCAAAACCACCGGCAGGCGTCGTCGTGAGCGAGGTCAGCACGTGCAGGTCGTTGTCGACCGTCGCGCTGTAGGCCCCGGCTGTGAGGGTTGCCTTGAACTGTACCGATTTCGCAACGGTGAATTTATACACCACTTCGTTACCGGTTTCATCCTGTGTGGCGGGTGCGTACTTGCCGATCAGTGACTGCGTGCTCGTTGCAGTGTCGGCGCTGTGTGTATAGTTCACCGGCGTCGTCGAGATCGTGCTGGTGTTGATGATATACGGCGCCGTGTTGGTGCCGTTCTGCGCCGGTGCAGGGTCTGTGATAAAGACTGTAAACCCGGCGCCATTGTTGTCGCTGGCCGTTAAATCCCCCTCATCGTCGTAAGACAACAGACGGTAATAATAGGTGGTGCCATAAGACGGCAGCGTGATGGTGAGCGAATGCGCTGTGCCGGATGTACCCTCGTCGACAAGCACGTCGCCGTATTTGAGATCGTTACCGAGTTCGAGAAAACCTGTCGCGTCGCGGTCGGTATTCCACGTGACTGTCAGCGTGCGGGCGCCGGCATTCGTGGTGGCATTGACGGCACTCACCGCGGGAAAAATGCGCACATGAAACCACAGGGAACCGAGGTTGTCGACCTGCGCTTTGAGGTTGTTTCTCTTCGTCGTTGAAGTCACGCGAAAATGGTAACGGCCTTCGGGTACGTTGTTGAGCGTGATCGAATGCGATTTACTGCGCTCATCTTTGTAGACCCGGTTATCGGTGATTTCCTGCGCACCCCATTCGACGAGCGCGTCGGCTTCAAACTCGCTCTCCCAGGTGATGGTCACGGTTGTGCCGTTCACCGCTGCGTTGACGTTCTTAAGAGAGAAATCATACGCGAGTTCGGGGTTGGCGGCCCAGCCATCGCTTTCCGGGTCAGGCCGCGTGCCCGAGGGGATATCCTGCTTGCCGCGAAAACATGCGTTACCGGTAAAAAACACCAGAAAGATCAGGCAAATGAAGCGATGGGCGCGCATACTTAGTCAATATATAATGACATCTGCGTCATTAATGGGGCCAGTTTAGTTTCACGGTCACCACAGTGCCGCCGCCAGCGCGCGGCGCGACGGCAATGCTGCCACCATGCAGTTCAACGACCAGTTTCACAAACGCGAGGCCGAGCCCCGTGCTCTTGTGCTGCGTGTCGGGGCGCTCGAGCGAATAGAATTTTTCGAATATCTTATCGCGCGCAAATTCGGGAATGCCTGCACCGCGGTCGCTGACCGTGATGATGATCTGTGTGGCTTCACGCCGTGCGCTGATTTCAATGGCTCCCTTTTCGGGGCTGAAGTCGAGCGCGTTTTGCAGCAGGTTGGCGACTGCCTGATACAGGAGAAAATAATTGCCTTCCAGGCGCAGCTCGCGTTCGGCACTGACTATCGCTGTAACCGATTTCTGTGCGATCTGTGCGGCGAAATCTTCGCAGAGCTGTTCGAGCAGTTCGGCGACATCGATGCGCTCGGGTTTGGGTATCGAGCGCATGTTTTCGAGCGTCGCGATCTGCAGCAGGTGCTCGGTGATCGCCGCGATGCGGTTGGCTTCACGAGTGATGTTGTGCAGAAACTTCTGCCGGTCGCCGTCTGAAAGATTACCTTCGAGAATCTCAGCCGCGCCGATGATGCCCGCAACCGGTGTCTTGAATTCATGTGTCAGCATCTGCACAAAACTTTCGATGTATTTTCTACCGTCGAGTTCGGCGCGCATCAGTTCGAATTCACGGCCGAGCACGCCGATCTCGCTTTTGCCGAGCTTCGGCAATGCCTCTTTACCGCCGGCCCGCAGCATCTTCAGGTAGCGGATCAGCAGATCGAGCGGGCGTGTGATGAGATAGGTAACGAGTATGCCGGTGAAAATAAAGGCGGCGAACACGATCAGCAGCGTGTAAGCGATCTTGTCTTTGGTCGAACCGATCACCTGTTCGAGCGTCACCGCAGGCTTTGCCGCGGTCAAAACGCCGACGATGCGTCCCCGCGCGCGTATCGGCGCGGCAATGTACTTGATGCTCACATTGGGATAACGTTCGTCGTCGCGGCTCGACCTGGCACCATAACGTCCCCTGAGCGTCAGATATACGTCATTCCATTTGGAGTAATCTTTACCCAGGCCGAAGCCGGCCGAGTCATAGAGCACCCGGCCATTGGCGTCGGTCGCATAGACGCGCAGGCTGATCTGCTGTTTTTTGACGCCGAAAATTTCCGCATCGACGCGGCGGTCGAGCGCCGCCTGAATCACCTTCTGCAGCGCTTGAACCCTGATCGGCTGCCGCGTGCCCGATTCGATTTCGACGGCGGCGGCGAGAATATGCGCCGTCTCGGCGAGACCGTCTTCGAGAATCTGGAAGTAACGAAACTTGACGTCGTCGCGCAGCCAGTTGCCGAGAAAATAGAAGGCAATGCCCGCAGTGACGAATAGCGAGAGCAGCAGGCGCGTGCGTATCTTCACCAGTTCTCCTTCAGCGAATAGCCGAAGCCGCGGTGTGTTTCGATGGCCTCGATGTCGGGTTTAATCTTGCGCAGTTTCGCGCGAATGCTCTTAATATGCGCATCGATCGTGCGGTCGAACGGAGCGCTGAGCTCACCCATGGCATTGTCGATCAGCTGGTCGCGGCTCATCACCCAACCCGGCCGCCGCGCGAGGGCGCAGAGAATGAAGTATTCATATTTCGAAAGTTCGATTTTTTCGCCGAAGTATTCGACCCGGCTGCGCTTTTCGTCGATGACCAGCGGTGTCGGCGTTGTTGCAGCTTCTGTTGTTTCGCTTTTCGGTTCAAAGCGACGCAGAATCGCCTTCACGCGCGCGGTCAGTTCGCGCAGGCTAAACGGTTTCATCAGGTAGTCGTCACCGCCGATTTCGAGCGCGACGATGCGGTCGATCTCTTCCTGTCTTGCGCTTAAGAAAAGTACAGGCTGGTTACCCGCCTTGCGTATTGCGCGACACACGTCAAAGCCCGTCATGTCAGGCAAATTGATGTCGAGAATGTAGAAATCCGCCTGTTCATTTGCGAGGGCAGTAATCGCGTCGCCGCCTTTGGACACCCATTTTACGGCGAAGTGCTCTGCCTGCAGCGCGTAGATAATGTTTTCGGCGATCGGCCGTTCGTCTTCGACGAGCAGAATCTTGCGGGTAGCCACGGCGGTGCATAAGCGCAAAAGTGCGCCGGGCAGTGAAGTTGTTTTCGGGAAACGGCTCTAAGTTATCGCCGCAAGAATTCACACAATATTCACTCAACCTTCATCAAATCGGCGACAGCACGGCCTATGTTTCCCCTGATATAGCGGTGAACACAGTTCAACACTATGCCAAGGGGTTTAATAATGCGAAAAAGCAAATTGAGTACACAGATTTTATGGGTCGGATTAATCACGATTCTGCTCACCATTCTCGCGACCATGATTCTGCCACTGGTGCGCGAACGTAGTCTGCGGCGCGAGAAGGTGCTCGCAGACATGACGCGCATCTGGGGGCAACCGCACCTGATTTCAGGTCCGGTCGCTTATGGAGCCGGCGGTGCGGTCGAAATACGGAAATTCAAGATCGACGGCGATGTCAAAACCAGCGTGCGGCGCAAGGGCATCTATCGTTTTCCATTCTACGCCGCAAAGCTCGACTTCAGCGGCAGGCTTGGCGCGCAGGCGGGCCGCATCGTGCTGCTCTCTCGCTCACGGCTGCAGATCGATTCTGCCACGCTGGATGAACGTGTCGTGTTTTTCAGCGAACATAACGAAAACGGCATGTATGTATACCGCGCAAAAGTCGCAGGCGCACTGGACGATGAACTGAAAATTTCACTCACCTGCGAAGGCCTACAGAGTCTCTCGTTTGCGCCGACCTCTGCAACTGCAGAAGTGCGCCTCAAGTCAGACTGGAATGATCCGGGCTTTTTCGGCGACTACCTGCCGGCAGAATACACGGTCAGTAAAGGCGGATTTACTGCGTTCTGGAAACTGCATTTGCCGCGCCACAAGGCTCCGGAAGAAAAATATCTGCATCTGCCACCGGCGGCCGAGCCCGAGGCTGACACCTCCGATTCCGTGGCGCAGCGCAGAGCGGAGATCGCGATAGCAGCGGCAACGCAGCCGACTCCTGGCAGGTATGGCGTGAATTTCTACCAGCCGGTCGATATCTATCTCGCGACCGAAAGATCGGTGAAGTATGCAATCCTCTTTATTGCACTGACCTTTCTGACGCTGGTGTTATTTGAAACCATCAGCAGTGCAGAGATTCACCCGATGCAATACCTGCTCGCGGGTTCGGCGCTCGTGATCTTCTATCTGCTACTGCTTGCACTGGCAGAATATACCGGTTTCACCATCGCATACTGCGCTGCGGCCGCCGCGAACGTGCTGCTGCTGGCGCGCTATAGCGGCAGTTTTCTGCTGAGCCGCAGGCACACGTTGGCTTTCGCAGCGGTGCTGGCATTGCTCTATGCGCTGCTCTACGTGATTCTGCAGCTCGAAGAATTTGCGCTCATTGCCGGTGCCTCGACGCTGTTCCTGGCGCTGGCCACGACGATGTACCTCACGCGCAAGCTCGATTGGTATGGCTCCGTAGCAGGTGAACGGAGTAGCCCATGAAGGATGTTACCTCCTTGACGTGCTGATAATCAATTCAATAACCTTGCCCACGAATTAATTCGTGGGCAATTGTGTTGAGAAAAGTCTGCCTGTTCTTTTGCTTGTCCGTTCTTCCCCTCTCTGCAGCCAGCAAAGTCAATTGGGAAGAGATCGACTGGCAGCTGTTGAAGAGTGAGCACTTTGACATCTATTTCCCCAGGGGCTACAACCATCTCGCGCAGAAAACGCTGCAGTATGCAGAAGAAGCCAATATTCACCTGAGCCGTCGGCTCAACCACCGCCTGTCGATGGTGACGCCGATCTTTGTGTATCCTTCGCATGGCCATTTTCAATCGACCAACATCATACCCTTCGCGATCGACGAGGGCACCGGCGGCTTCACCGAGCGCATCAAACGCCGTGTGGTGGTGCCTTATCTCGGCAGCAACGACGAGTTTCGCCACGTCGTGGTACACGAACTGGTGCATGCCTTCCAGTACGATATTTTGCTTGGGCAGACAATGGGCAGCACCTTTTCGATCGCTTCGGGCGGCCAACCGCCGCTGTGGTTTGTCGAAGGTATGGCCGAATATTTTTCCTTGGGCTGGGATGCCACCGTCGACATGCAGATGCGCGACGCCGCTCTGACCGATTCACTGCCGACGCTTGAGATGATGACTGAATACCGCGTGCAGAACGGATTTATTTTCTACAAAGGCGGCCAGTCGATCATGCAGTATATCGCCGACACGTATGGCGAGCACAAAATCGGCGAGATGCTGCGCGATCTGCGCGACCTGCGCGGCATCGAAGACGCGGTCAAAACGAATCTCGGCATCACCTTCGACGAATTCGACGCGGACTGGCGGCGCTGGGTGAAACGCAAATATTTTCCTTTGGCAAATAAAAAATATGACGACGAAGAAGGGCCGCTGCTGAGCCGCCACGCCGACGACGAATCGCTGATCAATCTGCATCCGGCGATTTCGCCCGACGGCTCAAAGGCCGTCTATCTCACCGCGCGCGGTTTTTATCCGGTGCTGGTTATGCGCGATATCAAGGGCCTCAAAAAGGCCAAAGACTACTCGCTCAACAAACCGAAAGACCTTGCGGACAACGAAGAGGTGCTGCTCAAGAGCTCAGATAACCCGACATTTTTTCAGCTGCATCTGCTTTCGAATCGCATCAGCTTCACCCCCGATTCGAAGCAGATCTTTTTTTCGGCGCGCAGCCAGGGTAAAGACCGGCTGATTCTGTTCGATGTGGACAAACGCAAAATTGTCAAAAGACTCACGCCGCCGGTCGATATGGTGCTCAAGCCGCGCCTGTCGCCCGATGGCAAACACGCCGTGTTTGTCGGTGTCACACTGGGGGTGACCGATGTCTATAAGGTGCATTTAGAAACGCAGAAGACGGAAAAACTCACGCACGACAGTTTTTCTGAAAAAGACCCCGCGCTGTCGGGTGACAACCACCT
>CAYHJO010000025.1:11504-18552 GCA_964356715.1 uncultured Turneriella sp.
CTCATCTATTCATCCAACGCGAACGCGCAAAATGAAATCGATAATGCCGAGTTTCACCTGTTTGAACTCGATCTGGTCACCCGCAAAACGCGGCAATTAACGAGCGACGCACAACGGCAGATTTCTGCGCAGTTCTATGAGCGCAAATCGAACGACAAAATTCTCTACGTGTCAAACCATACGGGCATACACAATATCTATCTGCTCGACCGTAAGACACTGCAGAAAAAGAAATTCACCGATACCGGCGGCGGTGCGCTCGATGCGCAGATTAGTTTTCCCGAGCCGCCCTTCGACTCCGCTCAGGGAGCCTCGGGAAAACAACGGCGCATTATCTACACCCAGTTTCGCCAGCAGGGCTACGATATTGCGCTGAGAGACGTGACACCCGGCGATGAGAAATTTTATGCCGACGACGCGCTGATCCACAGCTATAAACCCTTCGCGCTGCCGGCATATAACCCCGCGGGCAAAATGGGAGGGCTTGAACCGTATAGCCCCAAAGTCGGCCCCGACTTTCTGTTCTTTCTGATCGGCTATGGCGCCTATTCGGGTGGCAGCTATTTCGCAGGCATGGTCGCGATGACGGGCTCTGATCTCACGGGTAACCATAGTTTCAGCATCATCGCCAACTTTCTCACTAATGGTCTCGGTGTTTTCAACTTCGACTATGCATATCTCAAGAAGCGCGTTAAAATGCATTGGGGCGCCTACCGCACCACGTTTGCCATCTCGCCGGTGAATTTAATCGATCTGACGAGCCTCAACGGACTCTTTTACTATCCGCCTTATGTCGGTTCTGTCTTGAAAATCGGCGGTTACTTTGGGCTCGATTACCCGATGACGCCCTTCGATTCGCTGCTGTTGCAGTTCAACATGGCGCGTGTAGAAGAATCGTTCTTGTTTCCGCGCAGCGTGCCCGACACTCGGCTGAGGCCCGACACCTACACGAATTCATACAGCGTGCAATATGGCTTTCGCCACAACAACGTGCTCTATTCGATCATCGGGCCGATCAAAGGCTGGCATGCGTCTTATGTCGGCGAGCAGAGCATTAACGTTTCGGGGCGCGACTACATCTACAACCGCAACACCGTCGAAGCGCGCGGCTACCTGCACATCTGGCAGCGCTACATCCTCGCGGGCCGCGTGTACGCCGCGACAACGAACGGGCCCGATGCGCAGTATTTTCCGTGGATCATCGGCGGCTTCAATACGCTGCGCAGCTATGACTTCATGTCTCTGCGCGGCAAACACGCATTTTTCTTCAGCCTCGAGATGCGTTTCCCTCTGCTCGACGCGCTTGCGTTCGGCTTCCCCGCACCGTGGATTATCCGCGGTTTTTCAATGGTCATGTTTCTCGACGGCGGCGGCGTGTTCGACAACCCCGCACAATGGCGCGCCTACAACGCGGCAACCAATGAATTGCAGGATCTCAAACTCTCTTATGGTCTCGGCGGCCGCATGATTCTGTTTCCCGGTGTGATGCTCAAGATCGACTGGGGCACGCCGTGGAACTGGAAGAACTCGCGGCCGATCGGCGAATGGCAGGGCGTGTTTTCGATTGGGTATGAGTATTGATGTTTTTTTCCCACAGTCCCCACTCCCTTATGTATAGAAGACCAGTGCTGATGGAACAGTGATTGATAACCATACACCTTAAGATTCCTAAGGAATGCGAACTCATTAAGATACAGAGGCATATGCCGCGGTTGAATGTACCGGTACGTCCGCAACGTAGCCTTCAGTACAGAGTGAGTCCCCTCTGAACTCTGTATGTTGACTCCCGCGATGGACCACCGGTCTTTAGCGTACCGGTAACGCCGGGATTTGCTCTTCTTAGAGTGATTCACCATCCGGTGATTAGGGTTCTCCCGCTGATACCACTTCAGAGCTTCATCAGAATATATAGGAGTTCCCCGCGGTATGTACTTCCGGAGTAGAGGCCCGATAGTCCCGGCTTCCTGATTTGGTATAGCATCCAGAATAAGGCCCCGGCCCGGAATTGCTAAAGTGTTGATGAGTGACCCGATCTGTCTGCCCCCCAGGTTGGGATTCATATAGATACTGCTTGTGAGTCCGTAACCTTTGGAGCCCGCTTTGTACCGGTGCCGGCCTTTTGATACGCGCTGGCTTGCTGAAAACACCGCCATAGTATCCGTTGAAGGTATGTGATGTTCCGCATTGAGTGCCCGGACATCGGCACCGAGTTCCGGCAACTGCACATCAGTGAGCTTTACTAAGTCACGATGAATGAGTGCCTTGTACTTATCCTGTTGTTCGGAACAGAATATCTGAAACCGGCGTTTAAGGTTGGTTGCCCCGGTGCTGGAAATTCCCAACTGCTTCCTGATCTCTGTGATCGTCAGAGCGGTGGGATACCGGATGACAGAAGTGTCTATGATCCATCCGAACATCCATTGGGGTAACTTCAGATGTTCTAACGGAGTGCCCGCCAGCTTCGAGTATTGCCATTCGCATTCTGCACACCGCGCCACGTAGGGGCGGGTGGTGATGGACCGGAGAGGCCGGTAATTCAGGGGCCCTCCGTCAGGCCGGACTTGGCGGAAGAGTGTTGATTCAAGTAAGGATACGTATTAACGTTTTTTTCCCACAGTCCCCACTCCCTTTCCGTGTTCACCTGAATAAGGTGCGGGACATCCGAAAAAGCACGCTTTCGGCAGGTTTACCCTGCAGTATGAAATCCGTCCCATAGTTCTCTTTTTCATAGCTTTCGAGTGTAGTTACATATTTCCAAAAAATGATGCCTGAGGCGGCATCGCTCGTAAGGGATGTCAAAGCCGTTTCCATGGCGAGGAATCCAATATATTGGGCATGATCATCGCGCACACGCATCCGATCGGGCCAAGCGGAGGTCTGGCTGATCGCCTTGTTGTGTGCGGGATATCCAAATTCGGTTATGATCCAGGGTTTTCCGACGCGTCGGGCATGCGCCGCATGGGCTGCAAGTTTTTGCCTATGGAAATCCACAAGTTTAAAAAACTCCGTTTCGTTCTCGCGCCGCGGTTCCGCTTCAAACGAGTAATACATGTTGAGGCCGATAAAATCCAGATCGTCCCAGAATGCAATATTCTCGGCATTCCACGCTTCGCACTCATAAGTTAAAAGGCCGGAATAACCGGAATCAAGTATGCGACGGATTATTTGCCGAAAAAAATTCGCATTCTTCGCGAGGGCTTCAAGTTCCACTCCTATCGCAAAAACCTCCACCTTCGAATCACGGGCGATTCGGGCATAATGCAAAATGAATTTCTCATAAGCAGTAAACCATTCAGCGATTTCCCCTGGTTTTTGATAAGCAAGCTGACTGCGCCAGGGCGCGCCTTCATGTTGATCCAACCAGATGTGCGGCGCCAGCATAACCTTCATGCCGTTTCCGTGAATAGACTTGATTTCACGCTTTAAATCATCGTCGGTAAGCGTTGGGTCAGCAAAGAGAATGCGCCGATCTGCTACGGAGGGCTGATAACCGAACGGATTCAATTGTACCAGGTTGATCCCCTTATGAGAGAAATCCTTCAAAAGTGGTGCCGATATACCGCTGCCATATCCCTTGCCCCGGATATGCACATGGGCGAGGGCCGTACCGCGGATTTTTTTGAGGGAAGCGTCTTTTCCGGGACGGCCGCAAATATTGAGGACTCCGGCCGCTACAATCCAAAACCAGACTCTACGGTGCACCCTCCACATAATCGGACTTTACCTTATCATAGCGGACATCCGCAACTCTTATTTGGTGCATGTAGTCTTGCAGAAAACGCAGCGAGTTGACAATACGGTCCAGGCCTGTGCGACGAAAAAGGCTGATGAGCTATTTACGCACTGGCAGGGGGCTATCCTCAGATCAAAAACGGCAAATACCATGGCCCACATCGATGCGGCGCGAACTTGCGTTGGTTCAGTCAAAGACATGCTGATCTTTTCGAGATTCCGTTCGCGATTCTCGACGATGATCCAGGCATTAAATCTACTGCGCACATTTATACCGCGTCCAAGGCTTCGAGGTGCGAGATTTCAGACGGCCTGCCTCAGAAATAGCCGCATTATTGGATGCTGTGCAGAGATCTTTCTCCGCGCCAAAGTTTTTTCCGGCTTTTTATTGTATTGGTTAAACTGCCAGGATGCTTGCATCGGGGTACAGGAGATACATCATGAGTAATGCGCCGTCTCGCGAGAACCGCCGCGGTTCACGCGACCTATGGCCTTCAGGAACCTTTCGAGAGTAAACGGCCTTTGCAGATAATCAACGGCCCCGAGTTCGAAGGCCTCGAGCGTCTTCTTCCTGTCGTTGGCAAAACCGACGAGCTGCAGAGCCGGCAACGACGATATATAGCCGACAATCAGGTTGCAAAGTGCCCTTTCATCTTCGACGGAAAATACCGTACGCTTTCCAGGAAACTTTTCCACCGAATTTCATTGATACTTTGTTTCCAGTTTCCAGTGTCACCTCAACCGCCAGAATGGCGAGTCGGAAAATTCAATGGTTGTCAAGATCTGCGGAATCACACGCGCACACGATGCGAAACTGGCTTATTACCGGGGAGCCGATTTATTAGGATTAATTTTTCACCCTGCAAGCCCGCGCTTTTGCGGCATAGGGGCGGCTACCGAAATGCTCCGGTCCTTTCCCGATTACCCATGGGTGTTCGTTTTCAGCTACGACGATGCAAACTATATTCAGGAAATAAGAAAAAAATTTTCAGCCGTCGACGCAAAAATTCAGATTCCCGCAACGCATCGTTATCTCAAAAATCTCGTTAGTGATGCAGGCTATGAAAACGTGATCCCGGTAGTCGGCGTCCAGAATTCCTTTGAGCACGATTTCCTCGACCCCTTTTCCGCTTTTTCATTGATTGTGCTGGATACCGCCGTGCGGGGTGACGATGGCCGGCAGAAGCCGGGTCCCGACGATAAATTTACGCGGCATTTGATCAAAGGCATAAAACGGCCGCATCTGTTAACCGGCGGTTTGACTCCCGATAATCTTGAGGGTGTGATTTGCGATGCGGAGCCGTACGGCGTCGATGTTGCCGGCGGTATCGAAAAATCATCCGGTATCAAAGATGACGTGCAGCTGGAAAAATTCATGCGCATTGCAAAAAAGGGACGAGGATTTTGAGGAACGTTCTGAAGAACCGCTATGCCCTTGTGGTGGTCCCGATCGCCTGCCTTGGCACGTGCTAAGACGTTTTCTCCAGTATTTGTTTCAACCTGAAGAGATCCTTTTTATTGGCCCGTCGCATCGCCCATTGCATTATCGGCACAAAAAACTTCGAGAAACCAGTAGGATTTCCACGATTCCTTAAGGTCATGCGCATTTGATCGTCCGTAATTTTTCCCCACGTGTAGGTGGTCTCCATGGGAAAAGGACCTTCGGTGGTACGCATCACAAGCTTTAAATTCGGTTTATACTCCACAAACTCGTAAGTATATGCCAACCTCTTTCCCAGAAAATGTGCCACAAACGCCACCCTTGAGCCGACCTTGAGAGGCGGGCGCGTTTTCCATTCGACCGATTTGATATTCACGTACCATTTCGGCGCGTTGTCCGGATTTGAAGCAAAAGCGGCGACCTCGGTAAGAGGCCGCTCAATTCTAATTTCTGTTACAACATCGACTGCCATCAGTGCATCCGCGGCAATTCCAGCGCTTTACCGGTTTCCACCCAAGTCTTCAGCGTGCTGAGGTGCATCGGCCACCCCTGACCAACGCCGTGATAGCTCGGAGTCTCCGTTTCAAACTGATCATGCGTGACCGTCAGCTTGATGGAATCGCCGGACGGTTCGAGTTCATATTTGACCCGCGACTCTTTATCTGCGCGCACTTTTTCATCCACCTGTAAGCTGAACATATAGGCGAGTTTCTTTTGCGGTTCAAGTTCGAGCACTCTGCCTTTGACCAGCGTCATATCTTTACCGTCAGGCCCTTTTGCCTCGTATGTCAGGGGCGCTCCCACTTTCGGTTCGAATTTTACCGCCATGCCTGCGAACCATTCCGGGGTCAGCTCGGCTTTAACAAGGGCATCCCATAATTTTTCGATCGAGGCGCGGATGTACATGACGTACACCTGCTTGATTTCTTTGTTCATCTTGTTCTCCTTCAGTTCCTTTGTTTCCAATTCATATTTTAGTCGTGTTAGCCCCTCAGCCCAGTGGCGGCTGTATTGCGACAGCCAGCGGTCGTAAATCATCTGAATCGGCACGGCGTTTATATATATTTTTCTAAAACGCCCGTCCTTTTCGATTCTGAGAAGATTGGCTTCCTCAAGAATCCTCAGATGTTTCATCACCGCGAAGCGGCTGAACTCGAAATGTTCCGCCACTCCATTCACTGAAATACCCTCATCGGCTTTAACGATGTCGAGTATCTGCCGGCGGCTTTCATCCGCCAGGGCCTTAAAAACCAACGCCATATCGTTCTTCTGGCGGTCGGATTTTCTGGCTGACATGTGACTAATTAGTCACATATTGAATAATGGGCCGCTCGTAAAGGAAAAATTAAATATTTCTGCTCCCAACATGTCGGTTGCTTAAGTAATTCCGGTTATTGTAAGAATCTTCGCCGTTGAATCACTAACGCCTGTCAATATGCGCAAGGTACCATTAATGGTGAAGCTGGTTGGTCTCATCAGCTTCCTGATGATCGCCCTTACGAGCGTCTTGGCGTATATTTCATGGCGAAATGGCTATCTGGGCCTTCAGGAAAGATTCGGCTTAGTTCTGAAACATATTGCGATCAACACTGCTCTACAAATCGATGGCGATGAGCACGCCCGCATTCTCAGCAAAGCGGACATAAACTCCGGTGCATTCAAGAAGATTCATGCGGTATTTTGAGCAGGTGATGCAAGGGGATAGTATCTTTACGGGGATTTACACCGACGACCATGGAATGTGGATCTCTGGACTGGCGCCCATCATGGCCTCCGGGCGCGTGACTGGTATCGTTGAAGCGGATTTTCGCATAGAAAAATTCGTTACCGAGCTCAGGGCCCAGACCGTGCAAATCGTGGAGTCGTCAGGCATTT
>CAYHJO010000025.1:18562-30298 GCA_964356715.1 uncultured Turneriella sp.
TGCCATCCTACTGGTAATTTTACTCTCTCGCCGTATCACAACACCCATCAAAGATTTAAACAACGCAGCTGCCGCGATTACACAGGGAGTCTCCAGCGGGCCGCTTAAAATCAAAACTCACGATGAAATCGGCGAATTACAGAATTCGTTTAATGAGATGTTGCATTCAATCAATGAGCGTTATATGATGCTTAAATACCTCTCACCTCATACCAAACGCATGATTGAAGAAGAGATCCGCAATCCCCAGCTCAGCACGGGGCAAACGCGCGAGGTCGTACTTTTATTTTCCGATGTGCGCGGATTTACAAAATACAGTGAGACGCGCCATCCGAAAGAGGTCATCTACAACCTCAATGCCTTGCTGGGCAAACAAGCAGAAATTATCGAATCTTACGGCGGCGATATCGATAAGTTCGTGGGCGACGAGATTATCGCCATCTTTGAGGGAGAAGATGCTCCACACCTTGCAGTAAAAGCGGCCATTACAATTCTGAAAATGATCGAGGCGAATAATTTAAGTCCGGTTTTCGACTCAGAGATGTCGGTAGGCATCGGCATCGCTTCGGGGGAAGTCGTCATGGGTAACATCGGCTCTGCGGGTAGACAGGATTTTACCGTTATCGGCAGCAACGTTAACCTCGCAGCCCGAATTTGCTCTGCTGCCGGCAGAAATGAAATTCTCATGAGTTCGCATGTGTATTATGCATTAAGCGAAAATTCCAGTGATCGGCCACATGCAGCTTTCGATATTCGGAAAAAAGGGATGCTGAAGGCAAAGGGCTTTAGCGATTTGATTCCTGTCTACCAATGTGCAGACACGGTAGCAAACTTGTCAGCTACCGCCGAAACGATAGACAGTGTTTAAACCGATGAGAAGTATCGCTCCTTCACCGACAGGTTCTCCCTGGGATACGAGGTTGATTTCAGCGCCGACAGATACGGTTGCAATAAGAGACCATGATTCATGAATTCGCCAATCATAGCCAAACTCACCTGTCGGCTGCAAAACGCTGATGCGCGTAGTGCCACTGGTTTGGATGGCATTGCTTTTCTGCTGCCAGTCAATCCCTAATTCCCACCAATCGATGCGGATTCCCGCAAAAAACGGGAGACGGTCGCGCACGCCGTATCTTCGGTATCCTATGCCTGCGCCCCATCCGCCGCCCCTTTCATCGTCGTGCTTGCCGAAGTCCTGCCGGCGTGCAACATTATAGGCAATCCGCATATTTACATTCTGCATTGGCCCGAGAAACAATTCTCCCCGTGCACCTGGAATAAGCCCTGCAGGATAAGCCTGTAATTCTGTGCCTATTCCCCAAGTGTCATTACCTTCGGTGCCGAATGCTTGAGCATAGGAAATGAAATAGAGCAAAAGGCCAAGCAACCCGTATTTCACAGGTTGATTTCGCCCCGGTTCACTTTTGCGATCAGATCAGTGTAGCCGCCGATAAAGTTGTCATTGATAAAAATCTGTGGTACCGTCATATGGTGTGTGCGCTCTTTTAGCCCTTCGTAAGCAGCCGGATCTTTCGAAATATTAATTTCATCGAACCTGATACTCTTCTTCCTGAAGAATTCCTTAGCACGAACGCAATAAGGGCAATAGTCTTTGGAATATATAATTACTTTTGGGTCCATTGCAGCTCCTTAAACAGCGCGAGCCGATAGCATTCAAGGAATTGCCACCGGCCCTGAATGATTTACTTCCTCTTAGCTTTTATCCAGGCTTTGTCTGCCTTGCTTATGAAGCTATCCGGATCCTTGTCAAACATCGCCTTGGCGTCGGCTGAAGAAAAGAAATAAACTTTATCTCCTTGTTTGGAGAATATGGACAGGTCGGATTTCAACTTCTTTCCCATGCTCATTGCCGTGGCGCAATAAGTGCCGTATTGAATGGCATCCGTATATTTTTTCGGATTTCCATCAAACATTTTCTTTGCATCGGCGTTTGCGAAGAGATATGTCGACCCGCCTGCCTGGCTTTTATGATCGGCCGATCCTTTGAGGGCCGAATTCATCTCAACATAGGCGACAGGGCAGTAGCCTTCGAGCGCTGGGTTTGCATTCTTGCCGGCAAATAATCCGGTGGCAAAAAACGCTACGAATAAAATCTTTTTTTTCATTTAAACTCCTATGATACACGAGGTATCTTGGAGGCGGCGGACAGGATGTCCTGCTTTGCCGTCTCCGTGTAACTGGTAGTTACCACAGATAGTGATTGGGTGGGGCGATTTGTTACAAAAAAAATTAGGGCTGACGCAAAGATTTTTCGACTCGGGATTTCAGAGCCTCGCGCATTTCTTCAGGCATGCTTACTCTTACAGATTCTTTGCGTGCCTGACCGCCGATGCGATAGACAAATTTATAGTAACTTTTGCAAACATCGCACATCGCTATGTGCAGCCGTATTTGCGTGCGCCGCCAGATGCCAATGCTATGGTCTTTTGACATCGAGATTAGCTTCCCCGTGTCTTCGCATCCCAACATCGGCCAGCGCGTGATATTAATTCGCATTTTCTATACCTTCATCTTTCAGCATTTGCTGCAGTTTTTGTCGCGCTCTATGGAGTATCACGTTCAGGTTAGTGACAGAGACCGATAAAATCTTACAAATTTCTTCGGTCGAAAGTTCTTCGATTTCGCGCATTACAAATGCCTCGAAGTAAGGCGGCTTTAAGCGGCGAATACAAGTTTCTATAAGCTGCTGCGTTTCTTCGGCATCGACGGCTTTTTCGGCAGACGATACCTGAATCATCGATCGTCCTGAAGTGCTGCCACGAATCGCCGTATTCATGTCTTCATCGGAGAGCGTAATTTCCCGGTTTTGCTTTCGATAAAGATGAAATATTTTATTGCGCAAAATTGCCGTCAAATAGGTGAGCGGACTTGAGAGTTCTCGGAACTTGTCTTGTCCTTCAATATAGTCGAGGAAGGTGTCTTGCAGCAGATCCAAAATATCCTCTTCGCTCTGAACCCGCTTTTTGGCGTAAGCATACAGAGAATTGGCATATTTTTCGAATGGTTCGGAGGCCATGTCTGCCACGGGCGTAGTCTTGTCTTCTTTCCGGGATTCGTCAAATACTTATTCGATTTTGCGCAGGCAATTTATGAAAAAAATCCGCTAATTGTAATAAATATACGGCCAAAATCACTAACTAATGTGCAGGTGTGTACTGACCGGCGCGCGGAGGTTATATGAAAAAGGTAACTTTGAGATTCGTTACGACTATATCCGTTTTTTTAGCAATTTCTGTTGGAGCGTGCCATAATCCGCGAATACAGAACCTCCCGGCTCTTTCAGCAGAGCAACATGCCTATTGGATGAATGGTAAAGCAGAAGTAAGTCGCTATACATTGACACAAGCCCGGTACGGCAATTTAAATAAGGGGGATATGATATTGGTAATGGTCACAGAGCCATTTAAGACGGTCAAGCATGTAAAGTCCGAACTTAATGTGGGAGTCGATGATCAGCTTGTGATGAAGGCGCAGACCATGCGCAAATTTGTAACGGGAATTTACGATTACACGATGACCACAACGAGTTTCAAACCCGTCGCAAATGGAGAAAAGTCCATCAAAATCAATGGTTCTTCGGTTGAATGGTGCGGACAGACTTTCTTTCAACTGAACAGGTTCGATGATACATACAAAGTGCTGTCCCGTTCGTATTTCGAATCGGAATCAGACGATGATTTTTCGATTTCCGGGGCGATCAGTGAAGATGAAATTTGGCAACGTATTCGGCTGAACCCTGATGCGCTGCCAACGGGAAGCATCTTTTTTATTCCGTCGCTGGTTACAGCCCGCTTACGCCATCGTAAACTAAAATCAGAATCGGCCAACGCCAGCCTCAATCCATACACAAGGAACCTTGTTTCAGGAAATAATTTGAAAAGCTACATGTTGACTTATGGTGCGGGAACACCCGATGAAAGGAGTGTAGAATTCATATTCGAAGATAAATTTCCTTATCGCATCCGCGCGCTTAGTGAGGAGTATATGGATGGATTCCAGAATCCAAAGCGGCTCAGATCAACTGCGGTGCTGACAAAGCAGATCATGCTCGATTATTGGCGGACTCACGATCCTGAGCATGAGATTTTGCGTAAAGAACTGGGGCTCTAAGGACATGCCGAAATGGACGCTGATTTTGGCCACATTTGCCGTAACCTTTTCGGTCGCGTTTGCGGTTGTTGGTCAGAGTCCAAAGGCATTTGATCAGATGACGAAGATAGCACTCAATCACGACGTACCTGAGATTCACGCCCGCGAAGAGATCGACCTGACAAAATTCATAATTCTCGACACGCGGGAAAGAGAGGAATATAATGTTAGTCATCTCAAGAACGCGATCTGGGTCGGATATAAGGACTTCACGTTAAGCCGAGTCGAACATTTACCGAAAACATCGCATATTTTACTCTATTGTTCCATTGGATATCGCAGCGAGAAAATCGCTAAGCGTATGCGAGCTGCCGGCTATTCTAAAGTCGCAAACCTGGTTGGGGGAATTTTTGCGTGGGCAAACCTGGATAAGCCCTTATACAACTCTGCGGGTCTGACGCATAAAGTGCATCCCTACGACGCGGTTTGGGGAATCTGGCTTAAGGGCGGGAAGGCTGGTTACAATTAAAAGAACCGGTATTTTCTCGACCTGTCTAATTCGTGCCGGTGAAACCACGCGCTATAGATGCAGCAGAGTAAAGCAATAGCTGCCAAAAGAAACAATAATCCACCGTCATTTTGCACAACGATGCCGAGTTTCAGCAGATGTGTGCCTAATGCGCCGAGCATGGTCATCGCACCGACGAGGGCACCGATGGCGGTTGCGCCGGGGATCAATAACAATACGCAGACTATGAGCTCTATTGTTCCGGAAAGAATTCGACCCCATGGTTCAACGCCGATTGTCGAAAATATATAGACGGATTCCGGTGCGGCCGAAAACTTGAAGTAAAGGGTCTGTGCAAGAATCACGACAGCCACTGCTCTGGTTAAGTAATCTATCCATCGCATTGTCAATCTCCCTGTGCGTGTCCCACACGATTTAAGACGTTTCTCTCGGCGATAAGCCGTTCATTGGGCAATATGCCTTCGGCATCGGTCGAGAATTCGGGTTTTAACCGCTCCACAAAATACATGGCAACTTCTCCCTTATTCTTCGCAACCAGTTTGCCCCTGTATTCACAGAGGAAATATTTTTCAATGTACGAATATGTTTCGGCAGAGACATTGATTTTTCCCGCAGCGCCCGAACTTTCCATACGACTCGCAGTATTGACCGTATCGCCCCAGATGTCATAGGCAAATTTTTCGGAGCCGACAACGCCGGCCACAAGCGGCCCCGTATGTATGCCGAGACGGATTTGCCAACCTGCGGTTGCCGCTGCTCGCAGCATATATGCCTGCATGCGCAGCGCGGCGAGTACGCAATCGAGCGCATGGCTGCCATTTGATTTCGGAAGACCACCTACTGCCATGTAGGCATCGCCGATGGTCTTAATTTTTTCGATGCCGGTCGAACGGATAATGGTATCAAATTCATGAAAGCAGGCGTCGAGCTCTGCTACGAGTTTTTGCGGCGACAAGCCTTCGGCGATTTTCGTAAAGCCGACCATGTCGGTAAAGAGCACCGTTGCGGCGTCATAGTGCTTGGGCTCCACCCTCCCTTCGCGCTTGAGTTCTTCTGCGACCGAGATGGGTAAAATATTCAACAGCAAGTTTTCTGATTTATTCCGTTCTTCGTTGAAATGGTTCTTCAGAATAATGATGACGACACCACAAAGTATTTGCACGAACAAGAATTGGCCGACCACATCGGGTAAACGGTCGCCGGGGTTCCGGTATCCGCGAATCCATTCGCTATGATAACCTTCAATGTAAAACACTCCACAGGTGAAGATCACCGAAATCAACGCCGCCACGATTGTCGTTCGCGTATTACGCGACAGGGTCGTCGAAATCAACACAGCCGGTATGTAGTAATAATGCGCACCGCCGTTTGAGCCGGCATTCCCCAGGATATTGAAGAACAGGAAAATCTGGATCGTCAAAACAAAAGGCCAGTAGAGGCTGCGGTAAATGCTCTTCCAGCGTGAAATCGCGTAAAAGGCCAGGAATATTAATCCCGTCGCCAGATTCAGCGCAAACAACCACGAATAATTCGAAGAAGGATTCAAAGCCCCGAGGGTGTTCGTGATTCCATTGAGCAACGAAAACGAATTGAAGAGTCGATGTTCCAGTGACCAATAGCGCGGTGAGCCGATCACCTTGTCGGTAAGCTGTACGAATATGTTTTTCATGGATCTGCTTCCGTTCAATGTAGTCGAGCCAGCTGCGCCAGGATTACATTTTTTATTTCACTGGGCCTTTCCCATGGAATAAAATGGCCCAGACTCTTCAGATAGCGGATTTCCACCGGCAGATGTGCCAACTGTCCGCGGATGAATTCCGCATTTGCTGGCGGTACCAATGAGTCATCGTCACCCTGCAAGACGACCACATGCGAGCGTATGCGTTTCCACAGCGGCCGCAAGAGATTGAGTTCCCTTTTTAGCGGCAGTATTTCCTGGTTTGCGTTATCGACGGCTTGAGGTAATACCCAGCGGACTATACTCCAATCGGCCACATGTTGGTACCATGTCACTTTTTCGAGGTCGGGGTCGACGGCCGCGGCAACAAAGACGAGGTTATAGCGAGCATCCGCATTTTCCGCGGCGACTTTGGCGATAATTGGTCCTCCGAATGAATGACCCACGAGAATAACTTTCGCATTGCCCAGACGGCGCTTTTCTGCGGCAATGATTTTTGCGATGAGAATGCACTGCGGTGCGAGTGATTTTTCCGCCTGCTCGGGTTCTGACTTTCCAAAACCCAGCCGATCGACGGACAAGAGCGTAGCTTCACGCGTGAGGTCGGCATCGACCATAAAAGACGCGAATGCATCCCAAGAGCCCGGTGAGCCATGCACAAAAACAACGAGATTCTTACCAAACCCTGTGCGCACGTAATGCATGGTGCGGCCCTCGTGTGTGAGGAATTGCGAACCATCAGGGAAATTGTTTTGTACAGCGGCGCGGTTTGCATCGATTTGCCTTTGATAGGGAAAACAGTTTGTAATGGAGCACAGGGTGCCGAGTAAGATCAGAAGTCTCATGCCGCCATCCGCAAAAGCTCTCTGAGCGAGATGGGGCATGCACCAGAAAGAATATTCTGCGCGCCAATTTCTGAAGCGATGCGCCATTGGCTGCACAGCGTCCTGTAGGCATGCCAGATGGAGTATTTTGGGTCATAGATGCTCGTGGCTTCGGATGTCACTCCATTGAGTTCAATGACGCTGATGTTCCTGCCTGCGACAAAATCTGCTTCGTTGGGAACGCGGATGTCATAGCGCCCAAAATAAAATCCTGTGAAATTGCTGCTGATCTTATCGATACGATCAGTCAGCTTTGTTGAAATGAAATTTTCGCCGTCAAGAAACAGTGCTCCTTTGCAGTGAGTGCCCAGGTTCACAAGCGGAAACAATTCTCCGGCAGGTAATACAATGCCGAGATCTGCCTTGTGGCGTTCCAAATGAAACTTTGCCATAAGTACGGCTCGTTCGTCTTTCAGAATAAGCGTTTCGAGATTGCTTACGCCGTCACCTGTCAGCGTGATGAGTCTTTTGTCGGTGATCGCAAGGATTTCACCCGCTGAGCGGTTGGGATAGCGGAAATAGAAAACGCCAAACTCTCGGCCCGGTATGAATTTCTGCACTATAAAATCTCCGGTGGCTGCCGCAACAAAATGATCGAGCTCTGCCACGGTTTTTGCGATGACTACGCCGTTACCGCGTTCGCCGACGTCGGGCTTCAAGACGATAGGAAATTTTAACCGCAGCTTTCGTATTTGGTATTGTGCAGCCATAGAGAGATCGCGTTTGTCTGGGGTGTATGCGATCTTTGCGAATGGGGCAACACTGCCAAAATTTTTGAGCCCACGGGAGAGCTGGTGTAGTATTTCCGATTTGGATTCACCCTTAATGCCTGAACCCGGAATCGCGGGATTACTTGCCGTAAAGGCCAACAGGCTGCGGTGCTTAATACCCAGGTAAAAAATGTAGAAACCAACCGGAACATAAAGAATCCACATCGGCCAGAACTCCCAGCGCAGCATGCGCTGGTATTTCGAATAAAGCAGACGCCGACCTTTAAATGTCAACAGGCTGCGTAACAAGGCCAGAAACAGCCATAGTGCGAGGAATGTCAGTGCGACGCCCAGCCAAGACATGATAGAATTGCGGTTCATAAAAAATCCGGCGAGGGTAGCGCCTGAGTAGTAAGATATGCCCACGAGTGCCGGAGTCCAGAGAGCGCCGGCGATAACCAGCAGCAGTGTAAAGTGCAGCGCGGGCATTCTGAGCACGCCCGCGGCAACATAAGTAGGCAGCCGCATACCTGGCACAAAGCGGCTAATCACTACAATCGCACTGCCGCGCGAGGCAAACCAGCGTTCGGCACTCTGTAATTTTTCTGCGTTCACGTATTTGGCAGCAAAACGGAAGCGCAAAATGGCACGGCCGCCAAAGTACCCGGCAACATACAACAACAGATCGCCGACAACAATGCCGACGAGCGATGCCACGATGGCCGCGGGTAAGCTCATTTGCGCCTGTGCAGCCAGCGTGCCCGCCGCGATGCAGGCGAGATCTTCGCTGACCAGCGTCGAAAAAGCAATGGCAATGAATTGATACATCAAGCCACCCGGAATGCCCTTTCCGTCATTTCAGTGAATTTTCGGTCAAGCACAACAGTGTGTCCCTTTGCTGAGCGACAAGGCGAGCCAGGGAAATAATGAAATGTTATCTGTTTTCGTCGCACCCGAATATGGCTAAAACTGACCGTTTGCGCGTCGCTTCGGTGAACGCATACCGAAAGTGGTCCTTTGCTCGGAAAGTGGCTTGAATGCAAATCCAAGTAATCTTCAGTGCAGCTGGGATTTATCGCTTCAAATAAATTCTTGCGGCTCGCAACGACTTGTTCACTTTGATAACTCGAAGAGGTGAGGAATTTATCCTGCGAGCCTTCGTTGCGCAGGATTGTCCCGTTCCATAGCCAGGTGAAAGATCCTGCGCCCGGAATACATACCCCGGCGCGAAACGGCGCAAAATTATGGAGGGGTAAAGACTCAATGAGTTGCTCGGCTTCGGAGCGACTTTCTGCCCCCATGAGCAGGAACACAACCTTACCACGGCTTTCGGCGAATTGCTGCGATGCGCTTGGATAATGATTCAGGAGAAAGGATGTTATTCCTTGTTCATTCACGGCTAACCAGGTGCCTCCGGCATTTGTATCCTGCGGCGCAATGACAGATTTCCCGTTCTGCTGGATTATTCGCGGTGGCGATGCTTCATTCCGCAGTCGTTGTTCGTCGCGATTAAAAAATAGATCATAACCTGCTACCGCAAACTTCCATGAGACGGTACACATCAGCCTGCGCTCACGAGTGACGCGACCGGATGATTTTCCGGTAAGCTGTTAAGATAATAGATGGTCGACGGAGCAAAACCAAAATAGCGGGGAACTTCGATGCCATTCAGTCGCAGAATCACACCGATCAAGGCATAATGGTGTATACTGTGGCTAATCAGAAACGTCAATTCGCGTGCGATACTCGATGGTACAGGGCGCTTTGGTTTTGCCGGATCGTAGTTCTGTAAAATTTCAATCTGCCGCTCGCTAAAGTCATGCGTCTCAAAACCAAAGCTGATCTCCTGCAATGCCTGAATCGCCTGCTCGACGTCGGTTTCAAGAGCGACCGTTCTATCGCGCAGATCGTAGTCCACTAATACACGATGTATGGGGGAGGCGGCGCGCACGGATGCGCTCTGTGCCGACTCCGCGTGCCCTGCGCAAACACCCGCGAGAAACGATTGATAGTGCTGGATCACGTGACGAAAGTGCGCCCCTGAGCTGCTGCCGAATGTTTCAGCATTCGTCGCTCTGTAAACCGCCGGGGGCGTATGCCGCAATAGTTCGATACCCTGTGCCAGTATCGTCAGATTTTCGTTGGTTAGTTTATCCATGATCATTTTACAAATACTCCTTGGGGAAAAACAAGCGTCGCGAAAAATCGCTCAGCTCTTCAATATCGAGAATGACCAGATAATCGATCGTCTTAAACATGCGGTCGATCGCAGGCTCGCTACAGACTTTGGCGCCATAGTTGAGGTAGGATTGAAAGAGTTTCGGAGTCTTAAGTGCCGTTCCCGACGGCTCTGCGACACATTCGTATCCCGGCTTGGCCGCGACGCAAAAATCTGCACGGACGTAGTTCTCAGAGCGAAGCTGCGCCATCAACTGTTGGCCCTCGGCTGCTTTTTGCGAGGTGAGAGAACAACAGCCAAAAAGGTAACGCAGCTCATTGTAGAGCAGAAATGCCGTTAAGCCTTTCCAAAGCAGAAAAAGGACACGGTTGTTTCTATGGTCTGCATGTATGCATGCGCGACCGACTTCCATCGTTTTGGAGAGCACCTGTGCCGGCACCTGACTGATATCAAACTCTGTCGCGGAATAAAAGCCCTCGTGCTCCACAGCATGCTGGTACCCCTGCATGCGGTAAGTGCCGACAACCGCACCGCTTGGATTGTGGATAATAATCAGGTGCGAACATTGCGGATCATATTTATCCTGATCGAGCTCGGTGCGCTCTGATTCAGGCAAACCCTCGCCGAGTTCGAGATTAAAAACCTCATAGCGCAATTTCTGCGCCTGGGTCACTTCTGCCCCATTCATTGCGAAACAGGCTGTATATTTGCCCTCGGTGAGGTTAAAATCGCTGATCGGACGGATCGTTTTTGGTTTTGTTGTTACCATTTCCTTTACCTATTCTCCAGTTTTAATACCCCGCGCGGGCAGACCGTAGAGCAAATGCCACAACCGACACAGGAGGCGCGCACGATATTTTCGCCTCTCTGTGCGTAGTCGCGGACATCGATACCCATTTCGCAATACGTCGAACAATTGCCGCAGGAGATACATTGTCCGCCGTTAGTGGTGATGCGAAAGCGGGAAAAGTATTTTTGTAAGATGCCCAGGTACGCGGCCATCGGGCAACCGAAACGGCACCAGACGCGAGTGCCCAATATCGGGTAGAAGCCGACACCGATGACTCCCGATAACATTGCGCCGATGAAAAAACCATACCATTTCGCATAACTACTTGAAATGCGGCCGAGGAGTTCACCCTGCCAGTACGAATTGGCCCACAAGATTGCAGTTAAGCCGATGATCAAGACGAGTACCGAATAGATGGTGACGCGCTCGATTTTCCAGGCCTTGAGCGATTTATCCGAAAGCTGCCGCCATGGGTCACCGAGCGTATTGGCGAGACCGCCGCAGCCACAGACCCACGAGCAATACCAGCGTTTGCCGAAGAAGTACGTCAGAATTGGCGTGGCCACGATCGTCATGATGGCACCCCACAGAACAAGGAACAATCCTAAACCACCCGGATGACTCATCAGCGCCGAGACATTTGCCGGAAATAGGTATTCGGGTTTGAGCGGCCAGAAATAGCCGAAGTAGAATTCGGGTTGGTGCATGAGCTTCATGAAAGAAGGAATAAGGTAGCCGAGCATCAGCTGAGAAAGCATGATGACCGTGGTGCGCACGATTTGGTAGCGCGAGTGACGATATTTGACGATCGCGCGCACACCCATGACAAGGGCCGCCCCCGTATAGAGGGTGCCGT
>CAYHJO010000026.1:0-30294 GCA_964356715.1 uncultured Turneriella sp.
ACAGTATCTGACACTTTTTACGCAGGCACCGCAGATCATGGCGGCGCGCGAAACGGTTAAGCAGCGCGGTAGCGGTCTCAGGCTGCTGAACGTCACCGTGCTGACCAGCGAGACCAGCACGTTCGAAACGGTAAAAGCGCGCGCAGCACTTTCACTCGCTGCCGGTGCAGACGGCCTGATCTGCTCGGGCCACGAAACTGCAGGGTTGCGCGCTGCGTTTGGTACGGATTGCATTCTTGTGAATCCCGGCATTCGTCCTGCAACGGCCGACAAAAACGATCAGGTGCGCATCGTGACGCCGGCGCAGGCAATCTCTGCGGGTGCGACAAATCTGGTGGTCGGTCGCCCGATCACCGCTGCCAGCGACCCGGCCTCAGTGGCGCGCGCCATTCTCGCGGAGATCGAAACTGCGCACCGCGCAGGGCGCTGAGATGCGTACGCTGATCGACAAAATCGGCCCATCGAAACTCGTGCTCTCGCCGATGGCCGGCATCTCGGATTCGCCGTTCCGCAAACTGTGCCGCGAAATGGGTTCGGCGATCAGCATCACCGAATTTGTTTCCACCGCGCATCTGTTCATTTCGCACCCCGGAGCGATCAAACTTTTTCGCTATGACGAGGCCGAACGCCCGGTGGTGTTCCAGATTTTCGGTAACGATCCGGAAATTATTCTGCGCGGCGTGTCGCGCGTGCTGCACCTGAAACCCGATGGCATAGACCTCAACATGGGCTGCTCGGTTAAAAATGTCTCCGGCAAAGGTTCGGGCGCGGGGCTTTTGCGTTGCCCCGACAGAGCACAGACAATCATACGCCGGCTGATCGCCGAAACCGGGCTGCCTGTTTCGGCGAAGATCCGCCTTGGCTGGGACCACGATTCGCTAAACTACATGGAGATGACCGAGATGCTCGAAGCCGAAGGCGTGTGGGCCATCGCGGTGCACGGCCGCACGCGCAAGATGGGATACACGGGTGAGGCCGATTGGGACCGCATCGGCGAAATCGCACGCGCACGCAGGATTCCCATTTTTGGTAACGGCGATGTCACGACCCCGGCCGATGCCGAAGAGAAAATCGCGAAATACGGGGTGGCGGGAGTCTACATCGGCCGCGGCGCTATCGGCAACCCATGGATATTCGGCAGGATCGACAAAGCCACACTGGGCCTCGCAGAAAGACTGCCGGTGATTCTCAGGCACATACAGGATATGAAATCCTTCTACGGTGACAGACTAGCTGGTGTGCTGATGCGCAAGTTTCTCACACAATACTTGCGCGATCTGCCCGAATGGCCATTGCTCAAACCGCGCGTCTATCTTTTCGAATCGGCAGATGAGCTGGCAGATTTTCTGGCCACGGGCTATGGTTCGATACGCCCTGACGGGCTACTCACCACAGGTAGCCCGTGGCCAATTGAAGATAGCGAACGACAGGTTGCTTCTTGACTTTTGCGTCCACGGCTATGCTTCGACAGGCGCGCTAAGGCGAGACTACGTCGCAGCGCAGGTAGCCGTGGGCCAGGCAATAATCACAGTGCAATTTCTTGCGCTTCTTCGACGCCTTCAACCGTCGTCATCTCTTTGAGAATGTTGTTCAGATGGTCGTCCGAATCGACTTCAATGACAAACTTGTCGCGGATGTGCCCGCCCTCTGATGTTGTCGCAGAGGCTTCGATGATATTCGCTCCGCTCTGCGCGAGCTGTTTGACAATGTCGAGGTAAATCTGCGGCCGGTCAAGCCCGTGTATTTCAATCGTTGCCTGGCGGCCCGTGTTGTGCCCGACCCATTTGAGCGGAATAAGCCTTTCAGCCTGGTCGGGATTCCCGCTGAGGTCCGCGAGCGACGGGCAACCCTTTTTGTGTACCGACACAACGCCAAGGCGTGAAATAAAGCCGGCGATGCTGTCAGGCGGCGCCGGATTACAGCACTGCGCATACTTGACCTCCATCTGCGTTTCGCCCTGCCATTCTATCTTGCGCACACCGGGCTGCGCAGTGACGATGGTGCCCATTTTTTCGGCCTTAGCTGCGCGCGGCGGACGCGCCTCGGGTGTGCCTTTCTTTTCGTTCTCGATCAGCTTTTCCGCAATCGTCGTATCCTGTTTGCGGAAAAACCCTTTGAGCTTCGCGCGCGCATGCGGGGTGCGCAGAAAATTCAGCCAGTTGAGCGACGGCTTGACGCTGCTATTGGTGATGATTTCGATCTGGTCGCCATTCTTGAGCGGAGTACGAATGCTGACCAGGCGGTCGCCGATCTTGGCGCCCGCGCAGCGTAAGCCGATATCGGTGTGGATGCGGAAGGCAAAATCGAGTACCGTCGAATTTTCCGGCATGGTAAAAATTTTGCCCTTGGGCGAGATGACGTATACTTCGTTTGTCTGGCTGAGATTCGAAACCAGTTCCTGATAAAACTCGCCCGAATCGCCTTCGTCATCGGAGATCGCCATGTTCTGCAGATCGAGAAACTGCGTTTCAAAGGTTTTGCTGCTGCCTGGTTTCTCTTTATAGGCCCAGTGCGAAGCGATACCGAACTCAGAGACGCGATGCATCTGGAACGTGCGGATCTGTACTTCGACCGGCTGTCCGCCGGGGCCAATCACCGTGGTGTGCAGACTCTGGTAGCCGTTCGATTTGGGTACCGAGATATAATCCTTGAAACGCCCCGGGAAAGGCGTCCACAGCGTGTGCACGAGCCCCAGCACCGTATAACAATCCGAAACCTCGTTCACCAGTACGCGCACGCCGGTAAGGTCGTAGATGTCTTCGAAGGATTTTTTCTGTTCCTGCATTTTATTGTAGATGGAGAAAAAATGCTTCGATCGCCCTTCGACGGTTGCTTTAATCTTCGAATCTTTAAGGTGCTGGCTCAGCTGCGACATCACCATTGCTACGCGACCGTCGCGCTGGCCTTTTTTCTCGGCGACTTTATCTTTGATGTGCGCGTAAGTCGTGCGATCGAGATGGTAGAGCGCCAGGTCTTCGAGCTCCGACTTGATCTTGTAAATACCAAGCCTGCCGGCGAGCGGCGCGTAAATCTCGAGTACCTCACGGGCGATCTGCATGCCCTTATTGGTCGAATGGAACCCCAGCGTGCGCATATTGTGCAGCTTGTCGGCCAGTTTGATGAGAATCACACGGCTATCCCGGATCGTGGCCATGATCATCTTACGGATGTTGATTGCCTGCTTATTTTCGGCGGTCTGCGTTTTTAAGACGGAAATTTTTGTGACCGATTCGACAAGGTAAGTAATCGTCTCTCCGAATTCCTGCCGCATATATTCGGGCTTAATCGACGTGTCTTCGAGCACATCATGCAACAGACCGGCGCAGATTACCTCATGATCGAGCCCCAGGTCTGCGAGCGTGTGCGCGACCGCCAATGGGTGTATAATGTAGGGTTCGCCGGAGAGGCGCTTTTGGAATTTGTGCGCATCTTCTGCGAGAATGTACGCTTTCTTGACCAGCGCTTTCTGCGCCCTGGTAACATAGGAAGGCATGTGTGCGAGAAGCGTATTAATTGTCTGTGCTTCAACGGTTCCCGGGCTGCGTAACAATGAGGGCATCGCCATCTAAAGCCAAAGTAATTAACCGCATGGATAAAATCAATAAAATTCGCACCGCGCTGGCCAGTCGTGATCTTGCCCGGGTGGCCAGCGGGAAATGTTATGCTTTACGCTCTGCATTTCCGGTCGATATTAAAAGACGGACATGCTTTACCTGATTGCACTCAGTATTTTTGTCCTTGCGGGGCTTTTGGCGTGGCTGCTGACGCTGAGAAAGAGCAATCCTTTCCATCTCGTGCAAAAACTGATGGATGAGGGAAAATACGACGATGCGATCATCAAATTGACTGCGCTGAGCGAAGATATCGATATTGCCCCGCGCTCTTATATCTACCTTGCCGAATGCCATGAACAGCTGGGTGCGCGCGAACTTGCGCGCACGTGTTACCGCAAGGCCATCGATGCCGGCGCTTTCGACGACAAAGACCGCGAAATAGAAATTTTTAAGAAGATCAGCGAAATTTACCGTACAGAGGGCGATGTCGCGGGGTTGTTTGAGACCTGCCTCGAGATTCTGCGCCTGAACCCCGGCGACGAGCTGGCGAATCAGGAAGTCGGATTAATCGCTCTGGGGGACAGCCATTTTGCCATTGCCGAAATGTACCTCAAGGCGGCGATGCAGGCCAGCGACGAACCGCAGCTCGTTTTGGCTTATGCCGTGACGCAGTGGCAGCTCGGCGAGCGCGAGGCCGCAATGGCGGTGATGGAAAAGCTGCTCGCGGAAAACGACGCAGATCCGACGCATAACCTGCTATATGTGACGATGGCCATCTACGCACCGCACCTGTCGCGCGGCAAGCAGGTCGTTTTGAAGCTCATCGATCAGACTACAGACCAGAGCATCAGACAGTTGCTATTTAATATTTACCTGTTTCAGTGCTATCAGGGAAAAGCGCTGCGCGAAGCGCTGGATTTTCTGAAGCGCCACCACGAAGGCAATACTCTGCCGACCGAAAAAAAGAAGGAGTATCAGTACCTGTTGCTGATACTCTTTCTGAACGACGAAATGTTTCTCGAAGCTTCGCGGCTTTACCGCGAACTCGACGACGGCGAGCAGGTGTACCGCGATATGAAACACCTCAAAGTGTTCATCGACCAGATCGATCTGAATCCGCATGCGGAAAATCTGAAGCCGTTTAAGCAGATCTTAAAAGATAATTTCGACCCCTTGCTGATTACCGACCTCACATTTGCAATTTCGGGGTTTCGCAAGAATCGCGGCATCGATATTGGGAAGTATTTCGATACGACCGGCGGAAAACCGCTGTTGCGCATCGAATATGACGTGATGACGGCGGAAAAAGGCGCGGACCTGTTCTTGCAGATGATGCCCGAAGAATTCCAGAAATTCGTGCTCTATATTATCACCAATCTCGAATACAATGAACCGGTAAAAGAGTCTTCGGGTGAAAAGGATCTGGTGCTGTACTCGGCGATTTCTTCGAAGAGCAAATCTATCCGCGCCTTATTCGCATTTTACCGCTTGCGCACCGGAGCGCACATCAGCGATATTTCCATTCGCAATCTGCAGACCAAAATGCAGGCACTGAAGGCCGACAAGACGTACATTATTTCGGGTGCGCAGCTGACCGAAGGCGCTCTCAACGTACTCGCGGCAGAACCCTCGCTCAAGCAGTACGACGCGGAGCACCTCGCCGAATGGCTGCACGACTATTATAAATCGAGACACTGAAAGGTTCAGTCAAGCAGATAGGTATTGCCATTGCGCAAACCGACAGCGGCGCGCAAGCGTATCACAATACGCAAAGCACCGTAGGCGAAGAAGGGCGCAACAATCACGTCTACCGTATAATGCACGCGCTGGAATAACAGACACGCAGCCATAACCAGTGCGCCGATGAACGCCATTTTGCGGTAAATGCCTGGCGGCAGCATCAGATAGAGCAGGTACATGGTGGCGGTGTGGCCCGAAAAAAACAGATCTTTGTTCACCTGTTTGCCGGTGTACATAAAACTCAGTACGGGATCGACCAGCGGAATCAGTCCGTGCGGCGGCTCGAGCGGAACCAGCGACATCGTGGTCATGCGCAGAATGACAAATAGCGCATACGCTTCAAAGCCTATGACCAGCCGCTCGGGCGAGGGCAGCAGAAAAATGACGCCGAGAAGCAGCGCCGAATAGAGAATGTAGAATATCGGACTGCTCAGATCGTGCGCCGGCAGATAATTAAAAATCGGGTCTTGCAGCTGCACACCGGGACGGTGTTCAATCTGCGTCAGAAAAGGCACCGAACTGAGCATCACAATAGTCAGCGCGATGGAGGCAAAAATAAATTCGTAGCGCTGGTCGGGTTCGCGCCAGAAATTCAACCAACTGCCTTTGATGCGTGACATTAGAATACAACCAGTAACCGGGAGGGTATCTTGGCCAACAACAGATTTTTTTTTGGTGCATCAAGCAGAAATTCACTGCGCGCGCCACAGGGCGCGGTACGTGGCGGATTTAGCCAGCAAGCTGCGATGGTTGCCTCTGGCTTCGATTCCCCCGTGTTTCAGCACAAGTATTTCATCGGCATGCGTGACTGTTGTGAGGCGGTGCGTAATGATAATGACAATGCGATTCTTTTTCAGTCGTTTCAGGTGAGTGCGGATGCGCTGTTCGCTGAGCGTGTCGAGGTGCGCCGTTGCTTCGTCGAGTACCAGAATCGGCGCGCGACGGGCAAGTGCGCGCGCCAGCGTCAGCCGCGTTTTCTGCCCACCCGAAAGACGGAAACCACGTTCGCCAATCACCGTGTCGACGCGGCCCGGTAGTTCGCTGATGAAATTGGCCGCATCGGCCGCCTCAAGCACCTGCTGCAATTCCCGCTCGGTTTTCAGCTCATCGCCGGCGAACAGGTTTTCACGCACTGTACCGTCGAAAAGGATAGCATCCTGTGTCACGATGGCTATCTGTCGCCGGTATTGATCGAGGTCGTATTCGCGTACATCGAGTCCGTTAAGGCTGATCGAACCGCTTTGCGGGTTATAGAACCGGCAGAGCAGATCTATCAGCGTCGTTTTGCCGATGCCGCTTTCCCCGACAATTGCGTAGATGCGCGATGGCCGCATGCTGAGCGAGATATTTCCGAGTACCGGCTGGCCTTCGCGGTAAGCAAAGGAAAGATTTTTCACCGACAGGTCGGTGATTTTTTCCGGCATGCGTACCGCGCCGGCATTCTCTTCGCGCTCAAGCCCCAGCATCTCAATCACGCGCTCGAGAGACGCCAGGGACTTCTGTATCTGGCTGAGCGAAAACACCATACGCCAGACCGGGTAGAGCAGCATACCGCTGTACATCTGGAACGCGACCAAATCACCGATAGTGGTTTCACCGCGCAGATAAAAAATGCCGCCAAACACCATAATGAGCAGCGAGGTTACCGGAATGAGAAAATTCCAGATTGCATCGACACCCGACTCTTTCATTGCCGCATGGATATTCTTGCGGAACATCAGCGCCTGCGCCAGATTATATCTGCGTTTTTCCACAGCCTGCAGTTCAAACGCTTTGATCGCGCGAATGCCGCCGAACACCTCGCTGGTGCGCGCATCCTGCGCCGAACGGTCGTTGCTCACCGATCTGTAGATCGGCCTTACCCTGAGTATGTAGATGAGGCTGATATACACCAGCGGTGGAATAAACCCGGAGGCGACCAGAGCCAGCGGCAGATGCCATTGTATCAGAATGATCAGCGTAATGGCAATACGCAGAAAAGCAACACCGGGAGAAATCAGCGCCATCTGCAGAATGCCGGTAAGGTTCTCAGCATCGCTGGTGAGCCGCGAGACGATGCCTCCGGTCTTGAGCTCATGGATTTTGGCCAGCGGCAGATTCATCAAATGAGTGAAAAGGCGGAGCCTCAACGCGCGCACAAAGCGGCCATTGATCATGACGGTATAAATTCGCCGCCAGAAATCAATCCCCTGCCCGGCAACCAGTATCAGGAACAGCAGCGTACCGATCTGTATCAGCTGCGCGCGGCGGTCGGCGAGCGGCACGGATGTATGCATCATGACGCCATCGATCATATACCGCGTGGTGATCGGAACCGCGAGATATAGAATCTCGGTCAGGCAGGCGGTGAGAAAAATCCAGACGAATGCGCGGCGATAAGAACCCAGAAGCTCAAGGTATATCCTCAGGTTCGATTTTGGCGTCGCCGATTTAGGTTTGCCGTGTTCCGCGTGAGCCGCGGGCGCTGAAAGAAATTCACGGAACAGCTTGCGCGAAGTAATGAGCGCCACCGGGACAAGATACGCGAATACCGTGGCGTTGACGAAAAAACGCCGGGTGAGAGAGAAATGCGGGAAAATTTGCCTCGCCAGCGCGGCCCTTTGGCCATGCCTTCTCGCTCGGCTACCTGACGATCCCCGTAGTGATTTTCATATTTTACGTGCTGGCCAGCCTTGAGCTGATTGCCGAAGAAATCGAAGATCCATTTGGCACCGATGCGAACGATTTACCATTAACGCAGATCAGCGCAACGATTCAGAATAATGTCGCGGAAATTCTGAATGCTTAAACGACAGGCACTCCGCCGTTATTACCAAGCTCATCGGCGATAAATTTTTCAACGCGTTTCGTCGCGTCGTTCGATAGCGTAGTAAACAAGACACCGCAGCTGTACCGCGCATCTATTTCGAGGCTGCGCGTGCACCAGCGCACGATACCCTGGCAGATGAAGCGCAATGTTTTTCCGGGCAGATAAACGTTGATGTTCAGCAACGTGTTTTTCGGCAGCATGCGATCGGTAAAGACCTTCATGCCTACCGAACTCAGATCGGTCAGCGTTGCCTCGAATCGGCCGGGTTCAGTCCAGATGTTGTAACCGATCGTCACGTCGAGCTGCAGGCGTTGCGACTTGCGTATTGTACTTTTGAATATCTTTGTCGGTTTGCTGATTGAAATTATGTCACCTGCGCCATTCGCTTCGACTGTCGAATCAAAGTGAAACCGGAAATTTGCCATAGTAAATTCGACACGCACAGCCTGCGATGCAGGCGCTTCCCTGTACGCCGGGTCCATGCGTACCTTAATATGACGATCCTCGAGGCTTGCGAGGATCCCCTGATACTTACTGCCTTCGGGATTTTCATCGGCGGGGATAAGCTGCAATGCAAGACTCTGGCGCAGTATGGACATGCATAACCTCCGGGATTGTCTGTGTGCGATGCGAAGAGCGCTGCCGTCAATCGGATTTCATGCGCGGCAAAATACTTGACCATATGCACTCAATGCCATGTTTGCGGCGAGTGTATTTATTGTCAGACAGGCGCGCAGCAGCGCGCCGGGGATTATAACAGTGGAGCCGCTGAAAGACCTTACGCATAAAATTACGGAGTTGCCGCGCGGCGGCTATCTCGTGCAGACACCGGGTGGCTACTTTCAGTTTGGGGCGCCGCCCGAGACAATCAAGGACACGATGTTTTTGCCCGAAGGCGTACCGACCGTTTTCGTTTTGCCGAAACAGTTTTTTAACTGGCGCAAGGGCATCAGCGTAGCCGAGCTGGAATTCCCAATATATTACAACTTCTTTCTCAAAAAACGTAAGACTATTCTGATCTGCAATCAGGAGCAATTCCAGCGATTCAAGTCCGTCTTTAACGAGGCGGTTTTCGGCCCGCGCAATCTCGATGTTTCAAAAGACTACCTCGAAGGTCTTGAAGTCCCTGCGCTGAAGCGTGAAATGAAATTTTTCAGCAGTACTTTCAAATTCTCGGATATGGTCGGTTTTGGTCTGTTTAACGACAAAGGTCGCTTTACCTATAAAGGCATTACGGTAAGCCAGGATGCCGAAGGCAATTTTGCCGTAAATAAGGGTAGCGAACATCTCGCGGATATTCCGGGCAAAATTGAGTACAAGAAATTTTACCAGATCGGCAGTCGTCTGCACGAACCTTTTGTTCCGCCTCTGTTCGGCGTCACCTGCCTCGGGCCGAGCCACGGTTTTGACCCGCATGAAAACACTTCGGGTTTTATCATTTGGCTGAACCACAGCGGGATCATGGTCGATCCGCCGGTCAATACCACCGAATGGCTGGAAGATTCGAATGTGAACCCGAAATTTATCGACAGTATTATTCTGACACACTGCCACGCAGACCACGACGCCGGGACGTTCCAGAAAATTCTCGAAGAGGGCAAGGTTACTATCTATACGACCGATACCGTCATGAACAGCTTTCTGACCAAGTATTCAGCGGCGGCGAATATAGACGAAAGTTACATGCGGCGCCTGTTCGATTTTAAGGCGGTCAAGGTCGGCCAGCCGTTTTTTATCCACGGCGGCAGGTTTGATATTTTTTACACGCTGCATTCCATTCCGGCGATCGGTTTTACGCTCAAATTTCAGGACCAGTCGTTTGTGTATTCGTCAGACCACAATAACGATCCCGAGATCCACGAGAAACTCCGCGAAAAGCAGATCATCAGCGAATCGCGCTACCATGCGCTGCGCAACTTTCCCTGGCACAGCAATGTCATCTACCACGAATCGGGTATCGCGCCGCTGCACACACCGATCAAACATCTCGACTCGCTGCCCGACGAGGTAAGAAAACGTATCGTCGTCTACCACATCAGCGAAAAAGACTTCCCGAAAGACTCGCTGCTGACGCTGGCGAAATTCGGCATTGAGAACACGCTGTATTTTAACGCCTCGGCTCCAGAGAATGTCAAAGCTTCGCAGATTCTCAGCACGCTCAAGCAGCTGGATTTCTTTGAAGATATGCCGATTTCACGCGCGCAGGAATTTATCGACATCGTCGAGATTGAAAAATATAAAAAGGGTGATCTGATTATTCGGCAGGGTACTGCCGGAGATCGTTTTTATATTATTTATTTCGGTTCGGTGTCGGTGAGAACGCAGGATCTGCAGTCGCGCAAAATTTATGGTGCGTACGATTATTTCGGCGAAGTTGCGCTCGTGACCGACCAGCTGCGCACTGCGGACGTGCTTGCTGAAACAGAAGTGACCTTGTTCACGGTCGAAAAAGACAAGTTTCTGAACTTTATTTCCGGCTCTGAATTTGAACGGATTTTGCTGCGCCTGGCGAAGGTACGTGACGCAGAAACCTGGAACGTTATTTCGCAGAGCCGCCATTTGGACTTTCTCACTTCCACGCAGAAAACCTGGCTGGAATCGATGCTGGTTCCGGTCGAATTTACCGAACCCGGTTCAATTTACCCCGATGGGATGCAGCCGCAGTATTTCTATATTATTCGCTCGGGCGAAATTGCGGTCACCAGTAACGGAGTGCGCGTCGGCGAGCTGGGTCGCGGGGATGTCGTTATCCATAACGAACTCCTGAAATCTGGGCGCGAGAGCTTCAACTACTCGTTCGCCAATACCGGGGCGGCATCGCTCTACGCGGTCAGTCGTGACGATGCGCTGAAATTCTTTGACCGCAACCCCGGTGTTAAGATGAAATTGCAGTACGAGTTTTGACGCGCATTGGCGACCCGGTCTTTTCAATTTCCGTTTCATGTCACGCAGTCTGAACGGCGTATATTGCATGAGTTGATTGCGGTCGCCGCCTTAAGAGAAAAAACAGAGGCGGATTATGACTTTGCTGGTGCGCTCATTGCCCGGCTTGGGTCTGCCATTGATGCCGCTGCGGCGATAGCCGCACTGCAGCAAATGCTTTTTCCGTGCGAAGCGCTGCTGCGCAAGAAGCGCGCAGACCTATTGCTGCCGCTGCAGACAAGGGCATCGCGCACACATTTCGATCAGAGCCTCGAGACCGATGAGATCGGCATGACAGTAAAGATCCGCAATGCTGAGGATTTTTCTGCTTTAAAAGCGGCGATCGGAAATTTTGACTACGCAGTCTGGCAGCGGCATTGCGAAGGCGAGCGCAGCGATGCGGATTGACACGCTCTATCTCGAAGCCGCTGCCGAAACGCATGCGGCGACGCAGCAGATTTTACAGAAGCTTGAGCCGCGGAGCATCGAGCGCGTAGCAGACTATCAGGATATTTTTTCCCGGCGTAAATTGCCGTATCTGGCCAAACGCGAAAAGCGCGATGTCGTCGTTGCCGTAAAGCGCGGCGCGCTGGTACGCGAGGCACCGCCGGCCTATGGTTATGGTACCGACGATCTGCACTATTACTATATCCATGCGTATAATTGCGTCTACGAATGCGAATACTGCTATTTGCAGGGCTATTTCAGCTCGCCCGATCTTGTGCTCTTCGTCAACCACGCGGAAATTCTGCAGCAGATGCAGCTGCGCGTTCAAAGCAGTGCTGACAAAACAGTCTGGTTCCACGCCGGTGAATTCAGTGATTCGCTGGCACTGTCGCACATCAGCGGCGAGCTGCCGCAGTATTGGAATTTTTTTCACGACAATCCGCGGGCAAGACTGGAACTGAGAACCAAATCGAATAACCTGACAGTACTGCGCCAATTACCGCCGCTACAGAATATTACGGTGAGCTTTTCGCTGTCCGTTGCTTCGCAGGCAGCAATCTATGACCACTCAGCTCCGTCGATCGACGCGCGTCTGGGAGCCATGCGACGGCTGCGCGAGATGGGATACCGTCTGGCCATTCATTTTGATCCGATTATCTGGCAAGACGACTTTGCTGCGGAATTTCGCGCGTTGAGCAGCCGCATCGCAGCAGAAATCGGCTTCGCCGCAATCGATTACATCTCGGTCGGTGCCGTGCGTTTCGCAAAGGACGTATTCCGGGAAGCGAAGGCCAATTATCCGCAATCGGGCATGTTTGCGCGCAATTTTATTCAGGGCAGCGATCAGAAAATGCGTTATGTCAGGCCGCTCAGACTCGCCCTGCTCGAAAACGCGCGCGACATCCTGAAAAAGCATGGTTGCCCTGAGGAAATTATTTACTTTTGCATGGAATGACAGGATGTCATAAAATATGCCATTGCCACGGATGGCATCCGAGTGGCATGGAATGAATGCGCGCTTTATTGTCGCTCTTACCGGTGCATCGGGTGCACACTTCGGCCTGCGCCTTGTGTGGCAGCTCAGCTTTGTCGAGGGTGAAACAGACCTGATTTTATCGCCTGGTTTTGCGCAGGTGCTCCAAGCAGAACAGAGCGACAGAAACCCGGGCACTTCGCTCGACGATCTGTTTGCGCTGCTCAGCGACCTTTACGGACCGATCGGCGATAAGCACCGCTTCGACCTGTGCGGCTATCATGACATTTCGGCGCGGGCCGCGAGTGGTTCGGCCGCATACCGCGCGATGGTCGTGGCGCCTTGCAGCATGAAAACGCTGGCGGCCATTGCGCACGGGCTCAGCGAGAATCTGATTGAGCGCGCGGCAGACGTCTGCCTCAAAGAACGCCGAACGCTGATTGTCTGCCCGCGCGAAACGCCGCTAAGTGCAATCCACCTCGAAAATATGCTTTCACTCACGCGCGCCGGTGCCACGGTCATGCCGCTGATGCCGGGTTATTACAACCGCCCGCAGACGATGGACGATCTCGCCGACTTCATGGTCGACCGCATTTTCCAGCATGCAGGCGTTGGTAAGCGCACCAGTCGGCCCTGGCGATCGTGATACGCTTTCTGCTGATTTGTCTGGTTACCGGAACGCTGCACGCGCTGGCTGTAGAATACGCGCTCGACAAACCGCTCGATTTAAAACTCGGCTGGAATTTTTTGCGGGGTGACAGAATCTATCTGCAGCACCAGTGTTCACCAGCGATGGCCGCACGGCACTACCGTCATGCCCATGACTTCATTTCCGCGATGCAGCAAACACTACGCGTTCCCGACCTGATACTCCCCCTGCAAATGCGGCTGCACGCCAATGCGCAGACGTATCGCAACCGCATGCGTTTTTCGCGCGAGCGCGAAGGGCATTACAATGCGGCGTTGAATATTCTCACAAGCCACTGCAGCGCCTCGCACACTGCAATAGAGCAGCAGCTGATACTGTATTTGCTGCGCGACGAACCGTTGCGCACCTGGCAACGCGTGTTTATCGCAGAAGTGCTGCCGGACCAGGGGAAAAGGGTATTCCTGGGCGATGCCGGCAAGGTTAAAGCCGCGCCGCTGAATAGCGTTTTGCTTTCCAATCACACTCCGGCAAAAGCAGACCGGGCAATGCTGGCACGCCTTGCAGATTACCTGCAGAAGAAAGGCAAGCTGGAAGAATTCGCGCTGGCGCTCTCACGTGACCGCGGCTTCGACGATACGGGCATCGAAGTATTGGAAAAAACCAGCGGCGAACCGCTAAGTGTGCTGCAGGCAAAACTCGCCGACAAGCCCGTGGCCACCGGGCGCAATAACACTTTACGCAAACTCAAACGATAACAGGTTAATCCGCGATGTACAATGCTATTCTGACCTTTGCGGCTGTTGCCAGCGCGCTCAGTTGCCTGCTGTGCATCGTGCAGATCGCAAAGCGGCTGAAAGGCCCGCACATGGCCGACGACGCAGCGGCACCGGCGCAGCAGGCGACGGGCTATGCAGCGTATTTGCGTCGCATGCTGCTGCTGTCGCTCGCGCTCTACATTAGCGCGGCGATGTTTGGCTATTATCTCGAATACCTGCGCCATGGTCTCGCCGATTTCGCACTGCTGGCCGCCAGCGTAGGCGGATTTGTGGTTTTTCTGATTGCTGCCTTGCTTTCCGAACAACTGCACACGCTCATGCAGCGGCGGGTTTTGCTGCTGCAGAAGGCCACAATGAGCCGCCTGTTCAGGCATTTCCTGTACGCAGGAGCGCTGTTGGGTCTGGGCGCGATGCTGTTCGCTCTGGGTTACCTCGTTCTGACAGAACGCCTAAATGCGTTGTCACTGGAAATGGTGCTTCTGCCCGCATACGGTGCGGCGTTGGTGCTTTACTGGCTGCGGTTCAACGTTTCGCTGATTGCACGCGCGAGCAACTATGCATTTGAACTCATGGGCCGGCAGGAATCCATTATTCCGCTGATCGGTGCGGCAAATCCGTTATGGCGACTGCGCCAGAATCTTGCGGCGGTAAATCGTTTCTTCTTTTACCACCTCGAATACCTGGTGCTCTGCATCGTCGTGCTGCTGGTCGCGACACAGATTGAGACACAGGCCAATATTGCCATCAAAGGCCACTTGTCGATCGCGTTGATCGTCTTTGCCATCGGCGTCGTTGCAGCGATTCCGGCGTTCTTTATCATGCGCGTACGCGACAAGACCTCACCCGAAACATTTTTATGGAACATACGCATTGGCTATATTGCGGCAATCAGCATTCAGGCGGTGCTGGCGTATTTTATTCTCGTTGTGATCATGCACCTGCACATTAAATATTTCTGGATCATCTTTTTAGGCTCGATGACCGCTTTGCTGCTCAATGTTTACTCAGCAGTGTTCGTGGCTGAGAATCACAAAACTGCGCGCAGCCTGATTGCAGCCGCGGCGAGCTCGGTATCAACCGTCATTCACCGCGGCATCGCTTCGGGCATGCGCGGCGCGGCAATTCCCGCGCTGATAATCGCACTGATGATGTCCCTGGTTTACCTGCTGGGGGTCATAGAAGAGCGCGGTGAAAACCGTTTTACGCACGGCCTGTTCGCGCTGTCCTTGGCGCTGACCTCGATGGTCTCGCTATTTACGGTAGCGCAGGCGACCGCTGTGATCATGCCCCTGGCTTCGACCGCGATCGCCCGTATCAAACTCACAGCGAGAAAAGGCGAGAAAAACGAACTGCTGGAAAAATTCCGCAATCTGCGCAGCGTTTCTGTGCCCTCGTATGTGCTGCATGGCAAAATCATGTTTTCGTCGCTCGCAATTCTGATCTTTCTTGTCTATGCACAGGTTCTGGGCGATGCCGGAGCAGCGTCGCTGTTTAAACACCTGACCCAGACAGCGATGCTGCTGATCGGTGCTATTGCTTCTTATTTTCTTTCGGCGCGCATTAATGAACTGGTGCTCAACCTCGGCCCGCTGCTGGTGCGCGAAACCAGCCGACAGTTTCGAGAGCTTTCGGGTCTCAGCGACGCAGAAGTCGAACCCGATCTCAAGAGCCTGTGGCGAATCGCCGTGAAATACCTGACACGCAAAGTACTGCCGCTGTTTCTGGGAACGATTGCGCTTCCCGCGGCCTCGTGCCTTTTGGGTGGTACGTACGGCCTCGCGGGATATCTTGTTGGTTTTGGTTTTTTTAGTTTTCTCAACGGAAATAGCTGGCTTACCAGCGGCGCGGCATGGTCGAGTGCCCGGCATGCAGCGGAAGCAGACACGCAACTGAACCGCCATACAGCGCAGCTTGAAGCGCTGGTGCAGGCCGATATTGTCGGCGATTCGATGCACGAAGCTGCGGCGCCGACGTTATCGGGTGCGCTTTTGGCGACAATTATCGGCGCCCTGTTGTTCACGCCGGCGACGCTGGAACTGCATGAAAAATTGCGCGATTTCGTTAAGACCGCGCTGTGAACCGGTCAGGCGCCGGCCATTATTTCTGCATTGGAATGAATATGATAACCTGCGGCGGCATCGGCGGCTGTACGCAGCATATACGCAGCCAGATGTTTTGCCGGTGTTGGCTGCACCGAACTCAGGCCCGGCAACTTAAACAGCGGTGACAAAACCTTTGCCGCTGCGGTGGCGAAACCTTCACCCGGCCGGTGCTCTTTTCGCTCGCCGATCAACAGCGACGGCCGGTAGATATGAACTGCCGGTAACCCCACACCGCGCAGTGCTTCTTCAATTTCGCCTTTGACACGATTGTAGAAGACGAGCGAATTTTTTGCCGCGCCGTGCGCGGTGACAACATGCAACGACGGCGCTGCGAGTGCCCTGGCGACCTGAGCAAAGCGCAGCACAAAATCAAAATCCACACGCCGAAACTCCTGCTCACTGCCCGCCTGTTTGATCGTGGTGCCCAGAGTACAAATGGCAATCGGCGCTTTGGGCTGACCGCCGAAAGCGGGCTCTCCCACGAAATCGTAAGCGGTGTTCTTGACGCGTTGATCCGCCGATTCTACGCCTCGGCGGCCCAAAAGCCAGATGGTGCCGGTTTCGGCGGCAGCCAGCAGCTGTGCGACAATTTCTGAACCAACGAGTCCGGTTGCACCGGCGATGAGATATTGCTGTGACATATAGATCCCCCTAATTTATTCTGATAAAATTCGTCCGCATCACCATGGGCTCAGCGAATTTGTCATGCAAGGAAACGCGCGCGCAGCGCCGGCGTGGGCACGTAGCAGGCGTCTTTTTTGCCAAACCAGCGATAGCGGTTGCGGGCAATGAAACGGTAAAGCCTGTTTCGTAGCGAACGGGGAACGATATGGCCACAAAGACCCATCGCCCGCCATGGTTGCCGCAGGTAGCGGCTGATACGCATAACCGCGTCGGATTCGGCATGCCAGATACCCGCTTCGAAAAAGATAATGCTGTCGGGCACTGCGCCCGGGTAGTGCCCGCTGCGCTCGCAAAATGTGGCGCTCTGTAATGCGGCAAATTTTAACTGCGGTTTATTTTCGCGTTTAAGAATGAACTGCACCGCGCCGTTACAGAGATTGCAGACGCCGTCGAAAAAGACAATGACTTCGCCGGAGGCTGCGCCTATGCCTGCGACAGCGGACCGCGCATCAGGTATGCGCGTTGATCCAGCCGACAATGTCGCTCAACACCAGCCGCCGATCAGACAGGGGCTCGTTCATTGTCTCGTGATAAAAACCGGGATACAGTTTTATCGTCTTGTCCTGCGAGCTCAGTCCCTGAAAGAAAGCCTTGCTGCCTTCCGGCTGCGCAATACCGTCGGCATCGCCGTGGATCACGAGAATCGGCAGAGTGATTTTGCTAGCCTGTTCAAGCAACATTTCGCCCGTCGCAAACAAGTCGACTCCCATTTTCATGGAAATCTTGCCATGCACGAGCGGGTCGTTGCTATACGCCTGCACAACATTCTCGTCGCGCGAGATGAGTTTTACGTCGAGACCTGCGGGTAATGTCAGCGCGGGCGCAATTTTTGCCAGCATGGTGCCGATGCCTTTTTTTATTGCCTGCATCGCATCGAGCGCGGGCTTGAAGGCACCGCTGGAAACAATCAATCCCTTCAGTTCTTTGGCGACTTCGCTTCTGAGCACTGCCAGAGTCGCAATGAGACCACCCATCGAGTGGCCCAGCAATATCATCGGCACTGAGGGATTCTCCGCGCGCGCTTTGGCCACCAGAATTGCGAGATCTTCGGCGTATGAATTAAAATCGTCGACGTGACCGCGTTTGCCGGGCGTTTTGCCGTGGCCGCGTGCATCGAGCGCATAAACTGCGGTATTCTCATTTTCGAGAGCCGCGATCAGGTTCTGGTAACGGCCCGAGTGCTCACCGAAACCGTGTTGAATCACCAGCACCTTCTGGATAGTCTTAGGTTTCCAGGTTTGTACGAAAAATTCGAAATTATCACGCGGGTTACGCAAAGTAGAAGCATTCTGCTGCATGGGCCATTGGATGAGTTTGCTTTGGGCGGGCAAACTCAATTCAGCGGAGGATCTTGCCGGAGAACAAAGCCGGCAGATCGCCGAAACCTATCCATTTGTTGAACCAGACGCGGTAATAACCAAAAAAAGAACAGCAGTACAAAAGCAAAATGACCAGCATCACGGCGGTCTTGCGGTATTTAAACGTCTTTCCCAGTTCGACGACATACTTGAGAAGCGCGTTGGTCATCTGTTCGATGTAAGCCAGCAGAAAATAAAACAGCACGACCACCAGCAGCATACCCAAAAGCGTTACGAAAGCGGGGGATATATATTTCTGCAGACCAATGATTTGTAAATTGACCAGCTGCACAATGAGGTCAATGACCAAAAGTGCCAGAATACGGAAGGCGACCCGAATCACCCTCACCTGCCACGAGGGTCCGGCTTTGATCACGGTTTTCCCTGCGCAGCGGCCGCTTTAGAAGACCACAGAAGCCGGTTTTCCCTCTCGGTCTTTTTCTGCATAAGTTTATGCAGATTCTGCCCGATAGCTATATTGATTCGCTGTCCCTCGGGTGAATTGAAAACTCTGAATTTATTGAGAGTTTCACGCATGTCCCTGTGCAGGTCTTCGGCCACGAAATCGCCTTCGGACCCCAGATTGTCAATGGTGCGCCAGATTTCTACGGCACGCTTCGCGGCACGTGCCGACGCCGGATTGCCCGGTTCAGACATCGCACTTTCCCAGAACACACGGCCCTTGGCAAACGTGGCATCTTTGACGCGGTAGGCACCCGGTGTGGTTTCTGCGAGATACTCCAGAATTTCGGTGCGCTTCAGATAATAATGCTGTTGCGCGTCGCGGTCATTTCTGATTCCCTTTTTTTCGGCCAGCGGCAGGTAACGCTTCACAACCTTGTCGAGCGTCTGCACGCGAATGTTATCTCTGCCGGCCGCGGGCAGCGCGTCGATATGGCGTTTCACTTCGAACAGTAACTTCAAAGCGCGCCCCTGAATCTCGTAGATATTCTCAATAGCGAACAGAATTTCCGTGGCATATTTTGTCCCTTTTTTACGGGAAACGGCATCGAGAGCCTTGCGCAGAAACTCTTCTTTGTTGAGTGCCTCGTGAAAGTAGTCGATGGCAAGGTAGGTCATGTCCGGGTGAAATGAGGATGCAACGCGCTGCAGGTTTTCGAAATACAGGTCGCGGATCGCCCTCGGTAAGTCACCTTCGTTCGGGTCGTAGGAACCATAATCTTTCAGAAAGCGATCCAGCTGCTTTTCTTTGGGGTCGGAGAGCGTCTGGTCAAAATATTTGCGCCGCGCGGCCTCGTCAAACGCCAGCTTGCCCGCGGTGCCCTGGTTCGGCCGGTTGATCACTACCTTGGATCTTTTTTTATGCGGTATCGCTTTGCCGTCGCGCCACAGACGGTAATTCTCTATCACCTCGTTGCGCTCTTCCATGCGTTCGAGTTCCTGCGGAGCTTCTTTGATTTCGTCGCGGAATGGTTTCTCGATCGTTTTCAGCGTGGGAAAAATATCTTTCGCGATAATATTGCGGTAGTCGCGTTTGCGTTTGCGGTACTCTTCGGGGACGCTCTGGTTAATCTGCGCACCGTCTTCTTTCGAGCCAAAATTCTCATTGAGCTGCTCGCCTTCTTCGGTGCGTTCGAGCTGCTCTTTCCATTTGCCGCCAGGTATACCATATTCTTCGGCAAAATCGCCTTTGCCGCCCTTGCCCGAATCAGCCATCGGCCCGCGTTCGAAACCGCCACCCTCGTCGGGATTGCCTTCTTCGGCGGGTGAGCCCTGCCTCGGCGGCACGACCTGCGCCGAAAGCTGGATCATCGGCTGGTTGCAGATTTCCAGATCTTTGGCTAATGTGCCCTTGATAACCAGATGCGTAAAGAAGGAGAGATGAATTAGCGCAGACAGCCACAAAAACAACGCCCAGCGCTGCCGGTGCACAAACTGGAAAAATCCGCTAAAAAAATCAGTAGCCATTTGCCTGATGACGATCTTGCGCTCCGTTTGCGCTGCGCCTGCCGCCCATCCGCTTGCCTTGCAAGCAAAGGCGCTGTGTCAATGAGTTTGACGTGCGCAGTCTCACGGAAATGTGTATAGCGGATCGCATCCCGTACCGCCGGGGCTGTTCACACAACTGAGGTTTATGCGCGTCACGCGGCCGTTATAAACAGAAGTGATATACAGATAATCATTGCGCGTCCCTTTTTGCGCCTGCGTGACCACCACCACGCCGTGAGGCTCTGCATAATAATCGGGCGGATAAAATGATACACCGGCATACGGATCGGTCGCGGGGGCCGCCGCTGTCATTTCCCAGCCGATGCGGCCATGGCCTATCCAGCCGGAAAAATTTCCGGTGGCAATGTTCCAGCGGCTGATGCGGTTATTCGCGCGATCGGCGACGTAGAGGTATGTTCCATCGGTGGCAATGGCTGCCGGGCTGCTGAAATCCTTGGCGGCCGACGACCCTGACGTACCGGTCACAGGAAACGCAGCCTGCCAGCCATCCAGGCCATTGCCGAGCCACCCCGTCCATACGCCGGACGAATTGATGCGCACCACACGGTGATTGAGTTCGTCGGCAATATACAGATTACCGCCGGTCGCGACGATACCGCGGGGTTCGCGCAGATAACCCGCGGAGCTGCCATAATTGTTGGCCGGTATCGGATTCACCGTGCTCCAGCCATTATAACCGTTGCCCGCAAAATCGACGAAAGCGCCGGTGTTCTTGTTGCGGCGCTGAATACGCCGTGCGCCATAATCGACTACATACAGGTAAGTACTGTCGCTGGTTATCGCCCACGGCACGAAAAACATCTTGGGATTATCGATTGAGCCGTTGTTATACAGCGTCACCGCATCGGTCACGGTCGCTGCCGTCTGCCAGACGTCGTTGCCTGCCCCGTAGTTGCCCAGCCACGCGACAAAATTTCCCGCGGAGTCATATTGCACCAGCCTGCGGTTATTCGAATCGGCAACGTAGAGGCAGCCAAAGGACAACGAGGCTGAGCCCGTCGCTGTGGCGTTTTGGTTCAACGTAATACTCGTGCCGTCTACGATCGAGGCAATCTTCGTACCGACAGCGACATTGGCGCCGCTCACGCACAGCCCAACGGTGAGATCCGCTGTCGCACTGAGAGCAGTGACGGAATTTGCCCCAGACGTGGTGGTGCCGTTACGTGCCGCGACGATATCCGAATGCACCCCCTGCGGAGCGTCAAAGTGGTGCGCGCAGTAGCCGTTGAGGTAACGGTTAATCGCCGTATCCCAGCCCGAACCCGTTGTCGGGCATGAGGCGGATGTATTACCGATGCGGCCTAACGCCGCACCCGTGTCCATATTGAGCTTCTGCAGACTCATGTTGTTGTAATCGAGCACGTAGAGAAAGTTATTGGGGTAACTCGAAACCGCGGTCGTGATGGCACCCGGGCGGTAGTACATGCCATTCTGGTTATTCGCCCAGGCAGCGCCGGTGCCAGTCTGCCAGTCAAAATCGGGCGTCGGCTGCGTACCGAATGAATTAGAACCGACCCACTTGCTATGGTTGCGCTTGAGCACCATCGTATTGTCGAATGCGCGGCAACTGCCTGTTTTGTTGGGATTGTAGACGATCATGTGCACAATTTCATTGCCGACATAACCAAAGCCGCCGCTCAAAAACGGAATCGTCTGGCCTGCGTCGTATGTGCGCAGCGTCGTCGTTGCCGGTGGCGCGCTCAGCAGCGTTGTTTCTGTCGTCATGTTGAAGACATATTTAAGCGGCGATTCGCCTGCCACCGGGTTTGCGCCTGCGGTATCGGGTAGCAATTTGTCAGCGGTAATTTTGTGGCGGAAAATCATATACGAATTCGGTTTCAGGCCATAAGTGCCATCGGCGCATTTGGGCGCCTCAAAGTTGTACGGTATCACCGTAGGGTAGCGGGCTTTGATGCTCGCACAGTTGTTCTTTGCCGTATCAGAAATCCCGATTTCGACATTGCAGAAGCTGTATTTCTGTTTGAGCCCCGGACCACCGGCGTTATCAATACCATTGCTGTCGGCGACTTCAATTCCCAACAGCATCAGATAGTGTGAGATTAAGAAATCGCCGTAGAGACTAGCAAAATTAGCGCCGGTGATATATTTCTGAATCAGCGTATCCACACCGGCGATGGTCTGATCCTGCTGCGTCATGAGTTCTGTCAGCATTGTTGCAGCGCTGCCCGAAGCCTGCGCCTCTGCGCGATGGCGCAGGTAATTAAAGAACAAATTGCTCTGCAGGTAGCCCACAATCTTGGGCGCCCAGGTTAGAAAGTCGGTCAGCTGCGGGGCTTCCTGGTAGTACGTGATCACCGATGGGGACGCCAGTTGCGTCAACCGCAACGCTTCCACATTGGCCGTGGCGATCGTCTGGTGCGGCGCATTTTCCGCAATGCCCTCGGCGATCCACAGATCATGGTTGGTCAGACGCTGCTTCACGACACGCTTGCTATAGGCGAACAGGTGAGACAATTCATGGATGACGATATCGTTTACCTGCGAAGGATTTCCGGAATACCCCGGATTCAGGTCATAGTGTATCAGGCTTAGCTCATTGCTGTAACCACCGAGCTGGCCGATGAAGCTCGCGTATTGCTGTACCGCAACAGGGTCTGTGTACAGCTTCTGCGTAAAATCGTTCGAGTACAGATCGCGCGGTGAAAAAAATCCACCGACGTAATTGCCGGTCGTGCTGTAGTCATCCTGAATGTTATAAGCAAGAATCACAATGCGCGCGCCGTCGTTCGTGTAAGGATGTTCGCCGGCACCATAGACATTTTTCAGATTTGCGTAGGCGGTCTCCATGGTTGCGAGCACCGTCGCAGCCTGACCGGCACTCATCGTTCCGCTCGTCGAATCGCGATATAGCACAAAATTAGCCGACACTGCGATGCGCGTGGCGTTCAGCTTGTAGAACGGCGCAAAACTGCCGAGCATCGCATCACTCGCCGCGGTGCGGCTCTTCGCCCAGAAATCCCAGGTAATCGGCCCGCCGCTCGCACCCATACCGGGTTTGGTGACCGTCGCGACGACGGGCTGCGCGGGCAGAATATTTTGTTCTGAAAAAACCACCGCGGCTTCGCCGAGGCGTGCGCAATGCAAAGCGATCAAAGACAGCATGAATGCCAGCAGTATGATCGGACGGACTCTTGATAGGTTATGTGACATAATTTTGTGGAGAACGAGTATTTACTATTCCCTACCTTAATATATCGTCTTAGACGGTCTGCAAGCCAAATTTAAGACGCTTTGGCGCAGCTGTCGATCAGCACGAGCTCTTTCAGCGAAGGCATCTGCCGGTAGGCGGCGGCTTTTTCGTTCTGGTCAAAGGATGCCGTGGAGTCAGAGAGAATTTCGATGACGACTTCGGGGTTTTTCCAGTTGTTCTGAGCATCCACATCAGGGTTGCCGCAGTAAACACTGACATCTGGATAAAAGTATTTTGACCTGCTCACCTGTGCGCGCGCATCGGAGCTGTACGGCTTACACGGGCGCTGACTCGCCCGAAACCGATTGGACAAAGCCTGAATCAGATTCGTCTGAATATCAAGATGAGCACGGCTGGCTCCCGCCATAGCGATGATATGCCCATCGTAGTACTCGTGTCGCTCCTGCGATCTGACCTCAATATCCAGATAGTCATCAGGCGAAAAAACAGCCAATGCAGGTAGGCCCATATCTCCATCAATCAGTCAAATTTGCGCCGTAAAGCCGAAACTACCGTCCCTTGTTAAACCACTCCAACACCTCAACCGGCAATGCGAGTACTACCGTGTTTGAAGCCGTCGGCCCGAGCCCATCGAGAGTCTGCAGAGTACGCAATTGCATCGCGCCCTTCGAACGCTCCATCATTTTAGCGGCATCGGCGAGATTTTTTGCCGCTTCTTTGTCGCCTTCGCTCTTGATAATGTTCGCGCGCTTCTCGCGCTCTGCTGCGGCCTGGCGGCTCATGATGCGTTTGAGGTCGTCGGGTACTTCGATATCCTGAATCTTGATCGCCTTAACGTCAAGGCCCCAACCTTCCGTTTCATTATCGACGAGCTTCTTGATCGCGTCGCCGATTTCCTGCCTCTCGACCAACAGAGTATCGAGGGTCTTACCGCCGATGATATCGCGCAAAGCGGTCTGGCCATATTGCGTGATGGCGTAAGCGTAATCCTGCACTTTGATAATTGCCTGTTCAGGATTTTCAACTTTAAAGAAAATCGCGGCGTTGACATGCACGGGTACGTTATCTTTCGTCATGATTTGCTGTTTCATAACATCGAGCGTGCGTATGCGCATATCGACACGCACCATGCGCTGGATAATCGGGACCAGAAAACGCAGACCGGGTTGTTTGTTGCCTGTGAACTTGCCGAGCGTAAACACCAGGCCCTGTTCGTATTGGTTGATGACCTTGAGGCTAAGTAAAAAAACCAGCACCCCAAATGTGATGAAAAATATTTTGAGTTCCATGGCGTGAACGTCTGCGTACCGCCAGTACTGTCAATGAAATTGAGCTTCTGTTAGCCCGGGCCTTAAGGCCCGGGCTAACAGAAGTTTTTAAGCAATATTCCGGTGGCGAATATCGAAGCTTTCTGCCAGGCGGAATGCTTCTTTGTTTCGCACCATGAACTCGGGCACGTTGCTCAGCTCATCTTCCTGCCACAGCGAATCACCCACCACGTTGACGATGCCCTTGGCATTGGGGTCGAGCGCAGCGCCGATCGCCCGCACAAGATCTTTATCTTCGGTGCCGCGGTAAGGCGCTGTGAAATGACGGTCTAAATCCGCCTTTTCATAGCCCTGCGCAAACTGCGTGAAGTAATCGCTGAAGCTTAAGCCCGATGCTTTCCAGTCGGTCTTGAGCTGTGTCGAGCCAGGAAAGTTTTCTTTCTGCACGCCGCGCTGGATCAAAAGGCAAATGCCGCGCAGCGATTTCGACGGGAACAGGCCCGCACGCACAATGCGAATGTGGTTCGGATTCTCAACCGCGAGTTTTTCGAGAGCGTATTTGGCAAAGGCCATCGAACCGTACGCAATCTCAAGCGAGCGCAGCCAGTAATAGCTTGAGAAGCCGATCGTGAGACCGGGATTGAGTTCGTCGATCAGCGATAATACAGGACGCACAGAAAAATCGAAGCAGGCTTCGACGTCGGCGATGGGCGCGAGTTCAGAGGGATATCCGACCATGCCGAACGCCGGGCAGAACACAAGCACATCCACCGGCGCGGTGAGCGCGGGCTTGATATTGCGGATCGTTTCTGGTTTTGTGAGATCGACGCCGTGGATCGTGCCGCTCGCTTCGGCGTCCGGTTTAACCTTGGAAGTGGTGTGCGTGATGCGTGCGTCAGGCTCTTTCAGCTGAATCGCTTCGATCGCTTTTTGGCCGGCGACGCTCGATGCGCCGACGACGAGATAGTGTTTTGGTTTCATTGTTTTCTCCTATTTAGCGCACGACCCACCAACGGCTCGGCCGCTGATGGGTCGTGCTTAATAAATGACCACTCATTCATTTCATAGCTACGGATTTCCTGAGCTGATAATGGTGTGCTATGATTTTCCATAACCGGTTTTTAAGCTATCGCAAATTTCTGCATGAAAAACTGTTCGAGTATTTCAACCGGCCGCGTGCTGCGCGACGCCTTCGCGCGCAAGATCGCGCCTTCGGTGCTGTTCAGAATCATTTCTGCCAGTATGTCCGGGTCTTCGTTTTTCGCCAGCGCTCCGCTGTCCTGTGCATCTTTGAGCGCCTCAGCCAGGTAGGATTGCATGCGGCGGAAAATTTTTTCCGTCTGCGCCGCGAACTTTTCACTCGCTCCGGAAAGTTCCTGCGCGAAATTGCCTACCAGCGAACCCTGCGTGTAGTGCATCGACGACGCCATCTCTTTCATCTTGGTAAAATAGCTCTGGAACTGTGCGCGGGCGCCAAGTTTTTTTTCGCGGAACACGGCCACGACGTTGGTTTCCCATTTGTTGGCGTATGAATCGAGCACCGCGCCGACGAATTCTTCTTTGCTCTTGAAATAATTATAGAACGACCCTTTGAGGATAGCGGCTTTTTCGGCAATGTCAGACATGCTGGTGCCGTTCACACCGTTGCGCCAGATGAGTGCCAGGCAATCATCGATAATTTTTTCGCGAGTCGTTTTTGCCTGCACTATGCCTAATATGAACAGATGGTCATATTGTAAAGTCGATTACTTTGTTTTGACCGCTTCGGCCTTCGCGGCTTCGGCTTTTGCCGGTTCTGCCTTGGGTGTGTCCGCTTTCGCGCCTTCGCCCTTCAAAGGTTCTGTCGAATTGGGTTCGGCTTTGGGTTGTTCTCCCTTTTCTGCTGCGGCTTTCTCGGTTTCTGCTCTTTCCGCCTCGAGCTTCTGGCGTTCGGCTTCCTGCCGCAATTCCTCTTCCCTTTCAAGCCGCAGCCTTTTCAGCTCGCGCGCATTCATAGTGCGTAACAGTTGCCGTACGTCTGAAATATTCCTGGCTTCGGTGATCATGAGCGCCGTTTCACCGGCGTTGTTCCTGGCATTGATGTCGGCGCCTGCTTTCAGCAGCAGCAACGCGCAGGGTTTCTTATCGAATTCCGCGGCCTTCATGAGCGCCGTTTCGCCATTCTTGTTCTTGGCATTCACGTCTGCCTTCGCGTCGAGCAGCATCGACATGACACGCATACCGTCGTCGCTGGGTGAAGCAAACGACGACGTGTCACACTGGCGCGCGGCTTTCATCAGCGCGGTTTCGCCTTTGTCATCCTTTGCGTTGACATCGGCTTTGGCCTTGAGCAGCATCTGAACAGACTCGGGCATCTGCCGCGAGGCGGCGCCGATGAGGGGTGTTCTGCCCTTATAATCCCGTGAATTCACGTCGGTACCGGCTGCCAGCATCGCCTTGAGGTCATCGGTTCTGCCAGACCCTGCCGCCTCAAAAATATCGCGCGATTTGCAGGCATTGGCGGCGAGCGCCATGATGGTTGCGAGAATAATCTTCTTCATGCACCGCGTGTAGACGCAGCCACTCAGCCGGTCAAGTATTCACGCCGGTCAGCGGAACTGAACGCGCGTGACGATCTCTTCGAGCGCGCCGTGGCTGCCATAGGGCGATGACACGAACAGGTAGTTAAATTTTCGACCGATGAGCAAGAGGTGATCCAGCCGGGTTTTACCCGCCTGAAAGCGCCAGCGGATGACGCGGTGATCCCCAAGGGTCACAGTCTGCAGCGCGAAGTTACGCACATACTTGCGCGATTCTTTGACATGCGCAGCCTGAACCTGGCTGAGCGCCCCGGCCTCGGTGGCGCCCGGCAAAATATGCAACTCACAGAGAAAACCCCGCTCGGGCCGCATAACCTGCTGCACTTCGGGCGGTTGCGGCCTCCACTGGCAGAAATCCACCGTGGCGACTGGCTGTGGCAGGTGCTGCGGATATTCGGTTTTGCCGGGTTTTTCACGCACGGCAAACGGGCCGCCAAAATCGATGCGGATTTCTCCGTTGGAATAGACTACTGGTATAATCGAGGTCTTGACGAAAATAAGCAGCAGCAATACCGGCAAACCGGCTGTGCGCAGCCTACACCATTGCGTCGAAACGGGCATTGCACATCTGTCCCGGCATATTGGGCGCGTCCAGCGTAATGTGGGCACAGGGTGACATAATCCTTCTGGGGACCAGATTTATGGAAAAAAATTGACACAGCGGCGGCGCCGGCGCGGATATAATAAAGGTGGACAAAAAATCCGGATTGTATTTCTTTTTGGGTGCCGGGCTTTTGCTGGCCGGGCGACTCGAAGCATATTCGTTCAAAGTCCATCACAACTTTCCCGAAGAGGCTTTCCTCTACATGGAATTTCAGGGTACTAACCAGCAACGTTGGGCCGCGGATTTTCTGAAGGCAAAGGGCGGTGGTCGCTATACCGGCACCTGCGTCATTCTCGGTGGCGCCTCGATCGGTCGCGGTGACAACGTCGAATGCGGGGCGATTGGCATGAACCGCGTCGGCGGTGACAAACCCGATTACGTGCAGGACGTCTTTATCGATCACCCGATTCTGCCTTTCAACTGGAATGTAATTGGCATTAACGTCACGAGCTATACGCACTTTATCAATCTAAAAACGCATGATGCGAGCGGCGACCAACTGGTCACGAATAACTATAACCAGATCGATGGTTACTCTTATAACACAACCTACGGCTTTCAGGAATTCGGCAGTCTCGATTCGCTGATTGCTTTGGGTCTCAATTCATCGCAATTTTCGATCAATCCGCTGGGTTGCACCGACAGCAACTGCGCAGAGTATATTCCCGCCGGTGACGGTATCAATGAAAACCCGACCGTCGATTACATGCAGAACGGCTCAACCACGCCGCTGGGCAGCCCGCACGGGGCAAAACAACTGGGTTCAGACGACGGCACGAACTATAATTGCCTGAGCGATACCGCGGTGGTCGGTAGCTGCCCTGATTCAGGCTCAGAGGTGGGTGGCACGTTCCAGATACCCAACACCAACCCCGGCGGTGGCCGCGATTTTGGTTCGTTCTTTATGAGCAATCAGGATTGGGTAATCTGGGAACCGTCATACAACGCTGCCACATTTTATTTTAACGAAGTCTGGCTCGAAGGCCTGGCTAGCCGCAACCACAGCCTTGAAACCACGCCGATTGTCGGCCGTTATTATAACATCACGGGCGATCAGATCTTATACTATGCGCTGACGCACCATTATAGCGGCGACATTGTGCAGATGACGCATGTCTGGGTTTCGACAGGCTACAACCACACAGATATCGAAGGCTGGGCCGAAGACCATTACGGCGATCGCTCGATCGGAGGGTCGAACGGCAACCAGAATTTCGAGAACTATCTCAACTCGCAGGCGTATTCCAATTCGCGGCAAAACCGTTATAACCTGCCGGTTGGCAACGTGGCAAAACTCATCGTCGAACAGACCTTCTACACTTACCATCTGCGCTTCCGCTCAGGTTATGATAAAATGTCGACCTCGAATACGGGGGTGTGGCAGAACGTTGTCACCTGGGCAGTGCAGAACATCACGGCAGAGATGGCACTGGTGAATGAAAAAGCGGTTATGGATTTACGCAAGTGCCGTAACAATTCGACCTGCAACAATCTTTAATCTTGACACTTTGTTCACTTTTATTTTCCTCCCCAAACCAATAATCCGGAGATCCCATGACCAAAGAAGACATCGCAGAAAATATTAAGGAGATGCTCGTTTCAGAAACCAGTATGGCCTACCTGGGTGAATTACCGGAAAAGCACCTGCAGCAGCTGCACACCGATCTGCAGACGTACATGAAGCGCCTCGACGATAACCAGCGCCCGGTATTCAAAGCAATTGCCGTCTCCACGAGTTTCATTCCGAATTTTATTATCGCGAAACTGGCGCACGACTATTTCACGCCTTACATAGTTGCACAGGTCTGCGAATACATGGACCCGAAATCGGCGGCAAAAATCGGTAAATCGCTGCGCGTCGACTACATGGGTGAAGTTGCAGTGAACGGCGACCCCAAGGTGACGGCGCGCATCGGCGATTGCATGGATATAGACATTATAGTGAACGTCGTGCGCGAAATGGTCAAACGCTCGTTTTTTATGAAACTGGGCGAGCTGGCAGATCTATTAAATGAAAATCACCTGAAGAACGTGATGCTCAAAATCAATAATGACAACGCAATTCTGCAGGTGGGTATTCATATGAAAGACGAAGACAAGATTGTCCGTTTGTCGAAGGCATGGCCGCAAAGCACGCGCACCTATATTCTGGATGAGCTGAAGAAAATGGATCATCCGCTGGCGCTCAGGATCTGAGCAACAACATTCATTGACGCAGGGTCAGCGGCTGTGTACTCTTGGCCCGCTGTGCGTGTGACAGGTCGGGCATTTCTTATCCTGAGCATAACTTTGCTCGCCCTTGTCGGCGCAGCACCGCTGCATGCACAGGCTTCGCGGGTGGCGATCATCGACATCAAGAATCATTCGGGCAGCGCCAACTACGACTACCTCGAAGCGAGTATCACCGACGCGATCAAAGAACGGCTGAAAGACAAGTTCGCCTTCAGCTCGATGTCGCGTGAGCGCTGGCTGCAACTGGCGCACGAGAGCTTTTTCCTGTTCGAAAAAGAATACGCTTCAAAATCATTCGCTCTGGGCATTGGCCTCATGGGCCGGCAAGACCTCGTCGTCGGCGGTTCATTCACCATTGAGAAACAAAAGATCACGACGACTGTACCCCTGATCAGCGCTAAAGAGAAAAAGATCATCAAAGAGTTCAGCGTCAGCGGCCCCGCCGCCGCGCGCC
>CAYHJO010000027.1:0-28847 GCA_964356715.1 uncultured Turneriella sp.
TGGCTTCTTTTCCAGTGGATTAAATCGCATGCCGTTGTCGCGGATCTCAAATTCGACGAGCCGCGGTTGTTTGCGCATCGTCAGCTCGATCTTCGCTGTTGCCAGCGCGCCGGGTTCCGCGAAGCCATGCTCCACGATGTTGGCCACGGCTTCGTCGATCGCAAGAATAATGCGACTCTGTGCGATTGCGTCGAGCCCCGCGTTCACATCTTCGCCGATGTCGATATGTTTTGTGGAATCGAGAAATGCGCGCACAGCATCGCGCACGCCTTTCAGTTCATTCAGGTCTCCCGAAATCTTCAGTGTAATTTCGGTACGCAAAGTTAAAGGTTCTTTTCGCCTTCGGCAAGGTTACCGTAGACTGCCACCCGTTTCGTGAAATACATGAGATCCATTGTGTCGCGCACTTCTTTGGTAAGCGACGAGAGCGCCATCTTGCCGCCTTTGTCTTTCAGCGTCTTGAGTGTGGCGTTCAATGCACCGCACCCCGCAGACGCGATGTAGGTCAGTCTCGCCATGTCTATCAGCATCGAATCGACCCCCTTCGCGAGAATTTCATCCAGTTTGGCTTTCAGTGCCGGTGTCGTTTTGGCGTCGAGCTCGCCGGCAATTTCGAGAATCGCCTTTTTGCCGTTGACCCGGTCGTTGATTTGAATTTGTGCATCTGCCATCAGCTTGTCCTTTTCAGAGTTTTCCAGAGATCTTTTTTGGTTATGACATTATAAAGCATGCGCTCAAGACGGTCAATTTCATAATAATAACGGATCTCCGGGTTGCCTTCGAAGATGTGCGCGTATTTGCGGATCATCCTCACCGCTATTTTCAGATCGCCTTTCATAATGCCCTGCGTGATGCGGTAATAGAGCTCGGTGGCAAGGAGCGCGTTGAGCGCATCTTCAAAAGTGCGGTCGCGCGCGCGCAAGGCATCGATCACCTTCTGCACGTCTTTTTCCGCGTAGTTTTCGGCGTCGCTGTACTCAATCATATAGCGCGAAAGCAGTTGTGCGGCGCGCTTAAAATTGTCTGAGCGCGAGGCGACGAGAATCTGCTGATAAAGACGCTGTATTTCAGCCGTGATGCGCGCACGCTCTTCGGTGACTCCTAGTTTTACCGGTTCAAAAGCTTCGGCGATCTGCGCATCCTGCATGTTATTGAGCTCGCGGTCGAACATGTAGGCGCTGCGCTCGTTGTGCACCTGCTGCCATTCGCCGAGCGGTGCTTTCACAATACCCAGAAATTCAATGGACTCGGCAGTTTCGCTGATTTGCGGAATATTCTGGATCACATCGAGAAAAAAAATGCAGCAGTCACCCAACACGGAAAAGTTTTCGGCCATGGCGGCGCCGATCATCCGCTTGCAGTTGGGTGCCAGTGCAGCGCGGTAAGCGGGGTTTTTAAGTTCACCGCGCAGATGATCGAGCACTTTGCGCGCTTCGGCGGGTTTGCGCTCCCAACCGGCGCGATACAGCGGTTCGTAGAGGAACTTCTTAAAATGCGACTTACCCGCCTGCGCGAGCAGCCGCAACAGGCGATTCAGCTGCTGCGCTTCGACGACCCGGTTGGGTTTCAGTGTGTAGAGTTCCTCCATAGTGTGGGTTACGGCGCGCTTGACCACGCGCCGGACAAGACTTTTTTGCACAAAAAATCCCTTTCCATTACGGGTGCATTTGGCTCAAGGGTACTATTCTCATGGCTTACCGCAAAACAAAAATAATCTGCACGATTGGCCCGGCCACCGGCACACGCGAGAAAATACACGCTCTGGCCGAAGCGGGCATGAATATTGCGCGCATCAACATGTCGCATGGCGATCAGAAGAGCCACCTGGAAGTGATCAAGATGATCAAGTCTTACAATAAGACAGCCGCGATGCCGATCGCCATTTTGCTCGATACGCAGGGACCGGAAATACGCACCGGCGACCTGCTGGAAAATTTCACGCTCTCTGTCGGCGATTTGATCGAAATCACCGCGGGTGCCGAGAATACCGAAAATAAAAGCGTGATCACGGTCAACTACCGCGACATGCTGAAAGACCTCAAGGCCGGCGATCGTGTGACTCTCGATAACGGTATCATCAATCTCGATGTGGTCCACAAAACCGATTTCGGCCTCATGTGCAAGGTCGTCGACGGCGGCCTCGTCAAATCGCGCCGCCATATCAACCTGCCCGGCATTCGCGTCAATCTGCCCTCGATCACGGCAAAGGATGTGCAGGATATCGTGTTCGCCGTGAAGAACGACGTGGATTTCATTGCCCTGTCCTTTGTGCGCACCGCGGCAGACGTCGATGAGTGCAAACGCATGATAGAACGCTACAACGGCCATGCGCAGGTTATCGCCAAAATTGAAGACGCGCAGGCCGTGCAAAACTACAAGGAAATCATTGCGGCCTCGCACGGGGTCATGGTTGCGCGTGGTGATCTCGGCGTCGAAGTGCCTATCGAAGATTTGCCGATCATTCAGCGCCGCATCATCAAAGAATGCGCGCTTGTCGGCAAACGCGTTATTGTCGCGACTCACCTGCTCGAATCGATGATTGAAAACCCTATCCCGACGCGCGCCGAGGTAACCGACGTCGCCAATGCCGCGTACGAAGAAGTCGATGCCGTAATGCTCTCGGGCGAAACCGCTGCGGGAAAGTTTCCGATTAAGGCCGTCGAGACACTCGATAAGATTCTTAAACGCATTGAGCGCACCGGCGGCATCGGCTGGTCGCGCGATTTTAAGTCAAACGAGGTTAAAGCGGCATTTGCCGAATCGGCAGTCGAACTCGCCGACCAGCTGCGCGCAGATGCGGTGGTGGTGTTTACGCGCCGCGGACTGACTGCGGATTTTGTCACGGCTTACCATCCGCGTTATGCCACGGTGTTTGCATTTACGAATATGTCACAGGTGCGGCGCAAACTTCTCCTCAACCGCGCCTGCTACCCTTACCGTATCGATTTCTCAAGCGATCCTGAGCGCAGCATAAAAACCGCCTTTGCCCTGCTGACAAAAAAAAAGATGCTGCCCTCCGGCAGCCGCATCGTTATCGTTTCAGACATAATTGCCGGCGCAGACCGCATCGAGTCGATTCAGGTACGCAATCTGTAGCGGCAGTAAATGTAGGGGACTGCAGGCGCTTATGAAAATCTACACTAAAAGCGGAGACAAAGGCGAGACCTCACTGTTTGGCGGCGGCCGCGTGAAAAAAAACCATCCGCGCGTTGCGGCGTACGGCGAAATCGACGAACTCAACAGTTTTGTCGGCGTGCTCGTGGCAAGCCTCGGCCAGCTGCCCATTCCCCCGCAACAGGAGACATCCACCCCGCTCGTGCGCTTCTTGCATAATCTGCAGAATCGTCTGTTTGATCTGGGGGCCGAGCTTGCCACGGGGGATGAAAAGTTTCTCAAAAAGCTGCCGCGCCGTATTTCAGAATTTGACGTGCAACTGCTCGAACAGGCGATCGACGCGATGCAGGAAAATCTGAAGCCGCTCAAAAATTTTATTCTGCCGGGTGGCTCGTCTGCAGCGGCGCACGCACACGTCTGCCGTAGCGTGGCGCGGCGTGCAGAACGCGCAATGCTCGCCACCGGCGAAGTGCCGATGCCGCTCATTACCTATATCAACCGTGTGTCGGACTATTTTTTTGTGCTGGCAAGGCATTTAAACCATCTGGACGGCGTAACCGAACCCGAATGGGAAAAATAGCCGGCGCTGATCACGACGCTCTGAGCCGCGCGGAGATATACATATAGATCAGAGTCTGGTCGCGCGGAACTGCGATATTCTTATCGCGAATCAGCAGGCGTGAAGCATTCAGACTTTTTTGCGGATCGGCTTCACAGAAATGGGAAAATTTCTTATCTTCAATTACAATATGCGTCAGCAACCACTGACGCAGCAGCGTGACCAGACTGCTCAGTGAGTGGTGGTTGCCGCCGTCATATTCGAGTTTCAGTTTTGCTACCGTGCGTTTAAAGTCTTCATGCAGCCTATGGTGGTTTTTCTCTTGGGTATAAGCCAATTTTTCCATCAGGGCTTCTTCGCTCATAAAATGCACGTCGACATAATTCAACAGTTCTGACAGCACACGCTCGAGATGCTCGCGCCGCTGCTCAAACGCGATATGCAGCATGCCTTCGACCTCGACAACCATCTTAAAGAGCCACAAGTGTTGCATGTCGATCAGCGGCACATTGGTTCTAACATCAAATCTCTTCCACATCAGAAAAAGATCGTCGAGCGTTTCTTTGCGTATTCCCGGAATGACTTCATGTTGTACCATCAGCTGCTTATAGAGCAGAGCGTGCGCCGATTCTTCTTCGGTGAGCGAATCTTTCAGTAATGAGCGCACAAAATCGTTCGGAATGCAATGCTTTTTGCCGAGATGGATTTTCCAGCGGGGGTCTTCGATCTTGATATGCCGGTTAACCCACATTTTGATGGCCTGCACAAAACCTGCCGTTTTTTCCGGGCCGGCGTCGTCTTTCGGCAACGCCTCGCGCATTTTCGCCAGTAACTCCGCGTGTTCACGGGCAATGTCGTCGACCTGCGGCATCTCTGAGGTTCTCATCACAAGTTCTTCGAGTTCGATGTGCGCGGAGAGGAACTGCAAAACTTCGTTTCCATACGAGTGGAGTTTGGCGGAGCGTTGCTGCGAGGCCACAGATTTCAGCAGCCATTCCATTTTCATGATAAGCGCGATCAGCCACAGGTGTTGCGCATCGATCAGATCGGCGCCGAGCGTGAAATGGTCGTCGAGCCACTGCTTGTGCAGCGACTCCAGAAAAAAAGGATCGAAGATTTCACTGATCGAAAATTCTGCGGTGGCGTTAGTCATGTCGCCCCCCCTGCGTCGTTCTGCGGTCGCAGCGAAAACAGAATTTCCGATGCGACCACACCTTCATCGAATTTGATGCCTGCGCGCTGTCGCTCTTCGCCGCGCGCAGAATACACTTCGATCCACCTTATTTTACCGGCAAAGGACATTTGCAGCGCCGGATTATCGCTCTCCACCTCACCGATCACGGTGTCGCCATTCTGTAGATAGGCAGTGACGGCAGTTTTTGCAAAATTCAGCCGCATCCCGCCCCACGCAAGATCTTCGATGACCGCATCGTTCACCAATGGCCTATCGAGGCGCGCACTGCAATCAAGAAATCGGCTGACTTTCGCCCGGGGATTTTTTCTCTTTTCCGGTTTTTTTTCGTTCATCTCTACCGGCAATGCAGCTGTGGTGATTTACACTGCGTCAAGCACTTGCTTTTTCCCGCTTACTCATTGCGCCTTTTGCTTTACCGAATGGGCGGGCGGTTTGATGCGGAGGGGGATTTCCATGTTCAGGCAGGCAACGCGCATCGCAGGCATTTTCGCTGCCTTCGGCATTCTCTGGATACTGCTTTCAGATCGCGCGGTGGCGCTGCTCTTCCCGCTGGCCGAACACAATCAGACGGCACAAACCATCAAGGGTGTGATTTTTGTTCTGTCGTCGGCAGTTTTGATTTTTGCCCTGGTATCGCGCATGCTGGCAAAACAGCGCCATACTGAACTGCGGCTCAATTCGGCGGAAAAAGAACTGCGCCAGATGGCGGAGAATACGTCCGACCTCTTCTATACGTACCAGCTTCTCCCTGAAAGACAATTTACGTATGTGAGTCCCTCGTGCCTGAAAATTACCGGTTACAGCCAGCAGGAACACTACGGTGACCCCGAATTGGGATTCAAACTGGTGCATCCCGACGATCGCCTAATTCTCAGCGAAATGGCAGACAAAATTCCGCAGGCGCCCGTGCTCTTGCGCTGGATCAGGAAGGACGGCAAAATAATTTCGATAGAACAGTCTATTGTTGGCGTTTACGACGAGTCTGGGCAACTGGCTGCAATTGCCGGCGTCGGGCGGGATGTGACGGCAGCGCAACTTGCCAAACAGGATATGGAACTGCTTAACCATGCCTACACCGTGTTATCGCGGATCAACCGACTGATTGTCAGGGAAACGGATCCGGAAAGCATTTTTGCCGAAGCATGCCACATACCGCTTTCGAGCGGCAATTTTTCTCTGGCGTGGATTGGCCGCGTCGACAGGGTCAATAATACCATCAGGGTCGCAGCGACTGCGGGGGACCCGGCGCATCTGCAATACCTGCAGCAAATGCACATCACTCTGGACGACACTGCGACGGGGCGCGGCCCCACGGGCATGGCCGCACGCTTTGGCAAACCGTTCTGGTGCAGCGATATCGCGGCCGACAGATTGATGGCGCCCTGGCGCGAAGGCGCGCTCGCTCACGGTTTTCGTTCGTCTGCCGCCTTCCCGTTAAAAGTCGCGGGTGAAGTTGTGGCAGTCTGGACGCTGTATTCGCCGATTCCTAACTATTTTTCGCTACAGATCCATAGCTTGTACAATGAGATCGCTGGAGACATCAGTTTCTCACTACAAACTATCAGAACAGCAAAGGAACATGAACAACTTACTGCCGAGATCAGAAAAAGTCATGCGAAATATGCAACACTCGTGGAGCAATTGCCGGTTGTTGTTTATATTTTCTGCCGAACAGCAGTGGGTGACCTCCATTTGGAATTCATCAGTGAATCTGTATATACGGTGTTTCCTGTAACACGAGAAGACATGAAGGCCACAGGTATGGACTTTTTTCAGTTCATTCATCCGGATGAGAAACAGACTTTTCTTGCGGCATTTAGTGAGTCCATCGCTAGAGTAAGCCCAATGGATTGGCGCGGACGCATTTTATCCAACGGAGAGCTTCGTTATGTGCGACTACATTCGATCCCTCAGAAATATGATAACGGCGAGATCCGCTGGCACGGCATCGCAGAAGATGAGACTCGCCTGCACGAGATGCAGAGCCAAATTCTCACCGGCAACCGGCGTTGGGAAACAGCACTAACCGCAACCGGTGATGGTTTATTGGACTGGGACATTCAGTCCGGCAGCATATTTTTCTCACCGACATTATCTACCATGCTCGGCTACGCACCTGAAGAATGGGGCACAAATCTGGCGGCATGGGAAAAACGCGTGCATCCCGACGATGTCGGCCGAGTAAGCACCTTATTGCAATCCCATCTTCAGCAACGAACTGCAATGTTTGCCTGTGAATACCGTATACTGTGCAAGAACGGAAGCTATAATTGGGTTCTCGATCGGGGAAAAGCTGTGGAGCGTGATACCATGGGAAATCCGGAACGTGTGATCAGGATTATAACGGATATCAGTGAAGAGAGAAGGCAACGCGAAAACATATTGGAAAATGAAGAACGCCTGAACACAATTTTTACCGAGGCTCCTCTCGGCATGGCGATCATTGATTCGGAAAAGGCAGAGCTGCTCTCAGTGAATCCAAAATATTGCGAGATCACCGGACGCACGGCAGAAGGGCTGCAAAAAATGACGTGGAAACAGATCACGCACGTCGACGACATTGCAGCCGACCAGAACTTTATGGACGAGCTGAACGCGGGCAAACGTAGCAATTTCAAGATGCAGAAACGCCTGATAAAACACGACGGTTCGGTCATCTGGGTCAGCATGACGGTCGCACGGCTCACGCATTTTCACGAAGCACGCCGCGTGCATATCTGCCTGATCGAAGATATTACAGAAATTGTACGCAATGAAGAACGCATGCGCCTCGATTCGGCGGTGATCAGCAACACCAGGGACGGCGTCGTTATCACCAACCTGGAACCGCGCATAGTATCGGTGAACCGCGCATACACTGAAATCACGGGATATACCGAATCAGAAGTAGTCGGGCAGAACCCTTCGATACTCAAATCGGGCAGACAGGACGCGCATTTTTACCGCGAGATGTGGCAGGAGATCAAATCCACCGGGCGCTGGCAGGGAGAACTCTACAACCGGCGTAAAAATGGTGAGGTTTTCCCACAGGTTAGCAGCATCGACACGATTTATGACGCGAAAGGAAATCCGCAGTATTACGTTGGCGTATTCTCAGACATGGCGAAACTGAAGAAGACCGAAGAAAGTTTCGAGAGGCTCGCGCACTACGATGTTTTGACGGGACTGCCGAACCGACTGATGTTTAACAGCCGCCTGAGCCATGCCATCGAAACCGCCAAGCGCGGTCGGCATTCCATTGCAGTTCTATTTATGGATCTCGACCATTTCAAAAACGTGAATGACAGCCTGGGACATGTCGCCGGCGACGAACTGCTGAACCAGGTTGCACAACGGTTGCGGCGCCGGTTGCGCGCCGAAGACACTATCGCCCGGCTCGGTGGCGATGAATTCCTTATTTTGCTCGAAGATGTCCAACCCCCTAATCACGCCGCCATTGTAGCGCGCGATCTGATCATAACCCTATCGGCACCATTTCATCTGGCATCGGGATACGAAGTGTACACCGCCGGCAGCTTCGGCATCAGCCTTTTTCCTCAGGACGGTGAAACTGCCACAGATATCATACGTAACGCTGATGCCGCACTCTACCTGGCAAAATCGGAAGGCCGCAACACTTTCCGGTTTTATACAGATGAACTTACCATCACTGCAAAACACCGTCTGCGCCTCGAATCGCTGCTACGCCGCGCAATAGAGCAAAAGGAGCTATCCGTATATTACCAGCCAATTGTACAGATCGATTCGGACGAAGTCATCGGGGCCGAAGCACTGTGCCGCTGGATCACGGCTGAGCACGGAACTATATCGCCTGCCGAGTTCATCCCTGTCGCCGAAGAAACGGGACTCATTGTTGCGTTGGGCGATTTTGTTCTGCGGACCGCCTGTCGGGATGCAGCGATCTTCCATCAGAAAAATCCGAAATTCAGAACAATAGCCGTCAATGCCTCAGTGCGGCAGTTTCAAGGCATAGAATGGCTTGAACTTATTTCGCGGGCGCTCGAAACACTGCCTGCCGGTCTGCTGGAGATTGAAATAACCGAATCAACGATCATGAACAAAGGCTCTGAGGCGGTGGCCATATTACAACGCCTGCGGGAAATCGGCATTCGCGTGGCAATCGACGATTTCGGAACCGGCTATTCTTCACTCTCATACCTACAGCGGTTTTCTGTGAACCAGCTGAAAATCGATCAGAGTTTTGTTAGCGAAATGACGAAAAATCCCGCCTCGATACAACTCGTGCGCACTATGATTGCCATGGCAAAGAGTCTTGGACTGACTACACTTGCTGAAGGCATCGAAACCAAGGAACAGCTCGAAATACTGCGCACCGAAGGTTGCCTGTATTATCAGGGCTTTCTCAAAAGTCCCGGCGTTACGGCCGACAGATTCATGAAGGAATTTCTCTGAAATCGAAGCGCCTTAAAAAAACGCAATGCATCTTGCTGGCACAAGGCGACGCTGAACGCCGCGGCGTTCTACGCCAGAGCATCGCAAAGGACGATTTTGCAGTCATCGAAACGAATAACGCCGTCATGGCTGTACAGCTGGCAGCGCAGAAGCAACCCGACATGACCATCATCAGCACAAGGCTCGAATTACAATCGGCCCTGCACCTCTGTAAGAAACTTAAACAGCACCGCATAACAAAAGATATTCCCGTTATTGTCTGCGAAGACAGCCCGCAAACGGCGGCGCAACAGAAAGCATTCCGCAAAACCGGCATCGACGCCTATGTGCGGTACCCGGCTGAACCCGAACAGGTTCTTCCTGTTGTGCACAATCTTGCAGAAAGCCTCGCGCTGCAGCGGCGAAATTCTTCCCTGCGGCAGAACATCACCGACTACGTGGAACAGCTGCGGGCTGTTAACGCGAGTACAACGCGTTTTGTTCCGGCTGAGTTTTTGAAGCTCCTCGGAAAATCCAATCTCTCTGATCTCAGGCACGGCGACTGGAAGCGCATCCGTCTCGCCATCTTGTTCGCCGATATCCGCGGATTCACCGCGCTGTCAGAAACAATGACGCCCGAAGAAAACTTCCGTTTCATCAACTCTTACCTGTCCCGCATGGGCCCCATCATACGAAAGCACCGGGGATTTATCGACAAGTATATCGGCGACGGCATCATGGCGCTATTTCCCCGCTCGGCCAGAAATGCCCTCGATGCCGCGATCGCCATGCAGAAAGAAATGCTAATGTACAACCGGCATCGCGCGAAGTGTGGCTACGCGGCCGTGCGCATCGGCATCGGCATCCATTTTGGTGATACGATCATCGGCACTATCGGCGAGAATGAGCGCATCGAGGTTACAGTGATTTCAGATACCGTGAATGTAGCCTCGAGGCTCGAAGCACTGACCAAAAGATATGGGGCCGGAATTCTCGTGAGTGGCGCCCTGCTTTCCGAGGTGCCGGAAACGAAAAAATATCAGGCCCGCTACACTGACCGGGTACGTGCCAGAGGTAAGCAGACTCCCGTGGATATATTTGAAATTCTCAACGGCCTCCCGCCGGACGAACTCTCGATGAAGCTGCACAACCGTTCGGTTCTGCAGAAAGCCCTGAAGGCGTATCTGGCGGCCAACCCAGTTGCAGCTGAAGGGCTGCTTCTGAAGCTCTGTGAAAAACTACCGACCGACAAAGCCGCTCTTGTGCTGCACAACAAAATCCAACAGTTTATCGCCTTGCCCGCAGAGTCCCGCGGCGATACCGTTGAAACGCTCTACGAGTAGCTGCTCTTAGAGCAGCCCTTTCATCAGAATCGCGGCGACCAGCGACAGAATCGCATAGAATTCGGGAAACGCAGCAAGAATCATTGTCTTACCGAACGCGTCATGCCCACCACCGATCGCCTGAATGCCGCTCGAACAGACATTGGCCTGCTGTATCGCGGAAATAAGACACACAAGCCCTACAGCAAGCCCTGCACCAAACACCACAGCCGCGTGGTACATGGTTATTCCGGCCTTCACATCACCTGAATAAAGAATAAACGCGACAAAGCCGTACAGGCCCTGCGTTGCCGGCAACCCAGAAAGCACGAGGGCGCTGCCGAATGCCTCTGGCTTTTTTTTAATCATGCCAAGCACCGAGGAACCCGCCATCGACAGACCGATTGCCGAACCGATGCCAGACAGGCCAACCATCATCGCTAGCCCTGTTGTTGCTATAACTGTTTCCATTTTTCTCCTTACGTTACGGACGAAGCCCTGCCAAAGGGCCTGTAGCCGCGGCCGCCGCCGCGAAAGTTGATATTTTTGTAAAATTCCACAAACGTCAGGCGCAGCGGATGGACAAACGCCCCGAGAACACCGAGACCAAAGTTAAGCGTATGACCAACGATCAGTATCACGATGCTGATGATAATCCACGGTGTCGCAAAATCATGCCCCGTGGGAGTTTTCGGCAGCACCATGAAGGCAATCTGGTTGAACGCATTACCCAAAAGACCACCTGCCAGCGCCAATGCAAATAGGCGTATATAAGAGAGAAAATCGCCCAAAAGCCCCGTCGAGAAGCCGTAGAAATCCCATAAGCCTCCCAACGGCCGCAGCCAGAATTTGCGGTCGGGTGCGCTGAAGAAAAAGAAAAATACACCGCCGGCAATGAGGCCCGCGTAAGCTGCGGCCCTGGGAATCGTAGTCAGCCATTGCCCGACTTTGAGCGGCCCGATAATAAATCGCGCATTAAATCCGAGCTGCATAAAGTCGGCGTGTGCGGCGAGAATGAACGCCGCGACGGCGATGATCAGCATCGACAGCGCCTTGATCGCGTAGCGACCGCCGAGCACGATGGTTTCGTTGACCGACTGCACAACAAAAGCGACAAAAATCTGCACGCAACCGACGAGCAAAGACAGCGTCATCGCGGGGAAAATCGTTTTACCCTGCACGGTGTATGCAGCAAACACTGCGGGATCATGCGTCATATTGAGCAGGCCATCCCCATCGCGGACGAACAAATTCGCGCCAAAGAATGAATTGGTCAGAACGCCGCTGGCGAGCGTGGCAAAAGCCAGAATCACGCCGAGAATACCGATCTGCCTCAGCGGTTTTTTAAAAAACAGAGCTGCCGATAGGGCAAGCAACAGCAGGCCGTAACCGACATCCCCCATACAGAAGCCAAAGAACAGCACAAAGAAAGGCGCAAACAGTGGCGTGGGATCGAGTTCCCGGTAGGCGGGCATCGAAAAGATGCGCGTGATCGGCTCGAAGAGCCGCGTCCATGGCCGGTTTTTTAGCAGTACGGGCACGTTATCCGTGGCGGCCGGTTGCGCAATCTCATAGGCCAGCTTGCGCGTCTCGAGAAAACTGATGACACGCGCCCTGCGGCTGGCGGGAAAAAAACCCGTGATTTCGTAAACAGTCTCTGTCGAGTCGGCAACGAGACTGTGCTTCGCCTGTTCAAACCGGCGCCGCGTTTCGATGTGGTGTATTGAGCGCACAAGTTGCGATACGTTTTTTCGCAGCGCGGCAATGCGCGCATTGGCATCACGCAGTTTGCGGCTGATAATTGCCATCTGGCTTTTCATCTCAGCCATGCTGCGCGACGGCACACTGAATTTCTGGAATGGAATCACCGGAGCATCGCGCCGCAGCGTCACAAGAATAAAGCGCACGGTATTCTGCGCGCGCGAAACCACCGCCACGCATTCGTCGCTGAAATCATACTGGTCAAAAAAGCGTTCCGAGCCGGAGAACAGATGCACTCCGACGCCCTTTTGCGCAAGCCTGGCAATGCCATCGACGGGAATCTCTCCCCAGCCTTCGTAACGAATCAGATCCTGTTTAAGCTCGCGCAAGGCACTTTCGAGCTGCTCTTTTTCGGCGAGCATGCCCTGTATCAGCTTCAGCTGCGCTTTGGGCTCGGCCGGCAGAGCCAGCTGCGGCAGCGGCAAGTTTGCATCGAGATTTTTTTCGGCCGCCGCAATAAAACCCAGGATTTTGCGGATTTCCGCGATCTCTTGCCGGGAACGGCGCATGCGCTCGGTCTCGACATCGGAGAGGTCTAGGTCGACCACACCGAGATTCTGCAATGCCCGCAAAATGCGCTTCTTTTCGCTATAGAACAACAGCAGCGAGATGCGGTGCATCTGCTCAATCACGCGTGCGCCTCCTGACGGTTTTTCTCTTTTACAATCTTCTGCGCCGCCCGCGACAGGTTTTCCTTATCGTCGAGAAAATTACGGATGCGGCGAATGGCCCCCGTCAGCCCGGGAATCTGCACCTTTTCGTACAGATTCACTTTTTGAGTGGCGCGCTTGCGCGCATCGTGCAGCACCAACGTGTTCTTGCGGTGGATATCCATTTCGAGACGGAGCCGCACTATATCGCGCAGCATATCCGTGCCTTTGACGACCCAGCCACGCTGGTGGAAAAGCCCGGCCTTCAGCACGTGAAAGCGGATATCGGCAACCTCGGCGACCGGTACGCCCGCGACGCTGCGCTCGCTGAGTTCAATTGCCTCGATGCTCAGCAGCCCCGGGTATTCGCTCCACAGCCTCAGGTGCGCTTTTCCCTGCTCCTGGAGGCGCTTTTCTTCCACGGTCAGTTTTTGCAGCCGCGCCTGACTTTTCAACAGTTCGAGTCTGAGCGCTGTCTCTTTGGCCTTTAGAATTGGCAGCGCTCGCACACGAATCGCAAGGTCGCGGCGCAGCTTCTGCAAGGCTGGTTTGTTCAGCTGGTATTTCATGTCACGGCGCTTTTGGCTTCCAGTATTTGTCGAGAATTGCCTGCTTGATACCCACTTCGGCCTTTTCGAAATGCGCCGCCAAAAGGCGCCAACCCGTGTCGAGCATCTGTTCCACACTCACGTTGACGTCGATCGCCAGCAGCTCGCGCGAATACGCCTGTGCGAAATCAAGCGCGCGCTTGTCATAGCGCGTGAGGTCAAAACCGTTTTCCTGCTTGGTGCGCGCGTTCGCGGCGTCGGCAAAAAGCCGCACAAGCGCGTTCATCAGCTGCGGATGGTCTTCGCGCGTTTTTTTTCCGATCACGATCTGCTTGAGGCGGGAGAGTGAGCGGAACGGATCGACAATAATTTTGCCGACGCCGGTGTCGCGGCGCAGGAACAATTGCCCTTCTGTGATATAACCTGTGTTGTCGGGTATCGCATGCGTGATGTCGCCATCACTCAAGGTCGTGACGGCAATGATGGTGATCGAACCGCCCGCCGGCAACTGCACAGCCTTTTCGTAGATGCGCGCCAGGTCGCTGTAAAGGGAACCCGGCATTGAATCTTTCGAGGGAATCTGGTCCATCTTATTGGCTACGATCGAAAGCGCATCGGCAAAGAGTGTCATGTCAGAAAGCAGCACGAGCACCTTCTCGTTCTTGCCGGTGGCAAAATATTCGGCAGCCGCAAGACACATGTCGGGTATCAGCAGACGCTCCACCGGCGGGTTGTCGGTAGTGTTGATAAATGCCGTGATCTTGTTTTCGACGCCCGCGTTCGCGAAAACGTTTCGGTAATAGAGATAGTCGTCGTTGGTCAGACCGATGCCGACGGGGATAATGCGATCCCCAACGGCTCTCAGCGCTAACGTCGACATCACCTGAATGTAGGGCTGATCGGGATCAGCAAAGAATGGTATCTTCTGCCCCGCCACCAGCGAATTATTGAGATCGATACCCGCAATACCTGTCGCAATCATCGCATACGGTTGCTCGCGCCTGACCGGGTTTACCGTCGGGCCACCGATTTCGACGATCTCACCGCCCAATGCGGGGCCGTCGTCCAGCGGATCGCCAAAGGCATTAAGGTAGCGCCCCGACAGGTCGTCTCCGACCGCGAGCTGCGGAGCGTGCCCGAGGAACTGCACACGCGAATCGGTCGCCAGACCGTCGGTGCCGGCAAACACCTGCAGCGTGATTTCGTCGCCGGCAATCTTCACGACCTGCGCGCGGCGGCCATCGACCACTGCCATCTCTTCATTGCCCACGTCTTCCGCTTCGAGCGTGACCGTCGCCTTGGTGATTTTCGTCAGACGTGTATAGATCTTCTTCATGACCTCGCCCCCACCGCTGCCGCGTCGCGGCCGGCGGCAACGGTACTGCGCAGCTCCGCTTCGTATTTTTTGAAGGCGGCATCCTGAAATTCGGAATAGTTCATCTGTTTCGTCAGGTTGATAAGCTTTTTGAAGAACACACCGACGTCTTCGAAATGCGGGAAGTTGAAATCCCCGTTACAGATTTCAGCCACGAGATTCAGCATGTATTTCTGCCGCTCCATCGGTGTGCTCTGATCAATCTTGTCAAAGGCATCCTGCTGCAGAATGGTGAAGTCGATGAGTTCGCCTTTCCACAACGTGATGTGATAACTGATCGGCACGCTGTCGTCGCCGAGAATCGCGATCTGGTCGCTGGCTTCGACGCTTCGGCGCAGCACGTCGCGCACCTGTTCGACGAGCTCGGCCCAACCGGGTTGCAGGTCGTGCGCAAGCGTTTCGCGGAATTCGGGATAATCGAGATACTTCGAATACGAATCGAGCGGGTCAATCGCCGGGTAGCGCTTGGAGTCGGCGCGCTTCTGCGCCAAAGCGTAGTAACAGCGCGCGGCTTTGCGCGTGCCTTCGGTGACGGGTTCGTTCATGTTACCACCCGCGGGTGAAACCGTACCGACAAAGGTGACTGACCCGGTTTTGCCATTGCGCAGATTCACATAACCCGCACGCGCATAAAATGCCGAAATCACAGCAGAAAGATCCATCGGAAAAGCGTCGGGCCCGGGCAGCTCTTCGAGGCGGTTCGACATCTCGCGCAGCGCCTGCGCCCAGCGCGAAGTCGAGTCGGCCAAAAGCAGGACCTTTAGTCCCATCGAACGGTAATATTCGGCAATGGTCATACCCGTGTAGACCGAGGCTTCGCGCGCGGCAACCGGCATGTTGGAAGTATTGCAGATAATCGTCGTGCGCTCCATCAGCTTGCGGCCGGTACGCGGATCGTCGAGTTCGGGAAATTCCTTGAAAATTTCGACAACTTCATTCGCGCGTTCGCCGCAGGCGGTGATAACGATCAGATCGGCATTGGCGTTCTTGCTCATCGCATGCTGTAGCACGGTTTTGCCGCAACCGAAAGGCCCGGGAATAAACCCGCTGCCGCCTTCGGGCATCGGGTTTAGGGTATCGACCGCGCGAATGCCCATTTCGAGTAATCTGAATGGCCGCGGTTTGTCTTTATACGCCGTGATCGCACGCTTCACCGGCCACTTCTGCCGCATCGTCACGCTGGTGGTATTGCCTTCACTGTCGCTGAGCACCGCGATCCCGTCATCGACGCGGTACCTGCCTTTGCCGGCAATACTCTGTACCGTGTAGCGGCCGGCCAGCGCAAACGGCACCATGATCTGGTGCGCAATCCATCCCTCTTTTACCTGCCCCAGCCAGTCACCTGCCTCGACGTCAGCGCCCACTGAGAGATGCGGATCAAAATCGTACTGCGCCTCTGCATCGAGCGGGTCAACCGATTGACCGCGAGCGAGAAACAGCCCCGGTAATTTATCGAGGTCATTCTGCAAGCCGTCGTACTTGCGCGACAAGATACCAGGCCCGAGAGAAATTTCGAGCATGTGCCTGCTGAATGTAACACTATCGCCTTTGCGGATGCCGCGCGTCGATTCAAACACCTGCGCCTGCGCCACATTTCCGGCGACGCGAATCACCTCTGCCATGAGGCTCACGCCCGCAACGCTGATGTAGCAGATCTCATTCTGCCCGATCGGACCATCGGCTTCGATACTGACAAGGTTGCTGAGCACTCCGGTAATTTTGCCCCGTGTCTGTGCCTTTTCGGTACTCATGCATATACTCCTTCAACCGGGCGGGCAGCCGACGCTATCACATCCGCCACCAGCGCATCCAGCGCGCGCGCGCCCTTGTCGGCGCTCAGCACTGACCAGCGATGTGCGAGACTCAGTTCCAGAAAATAGAACAGCACGTAGTTCAGCGAGAACATGTCTTCTGCCAGCGCGGCACAATGTGTGAGCAGTAAACCGTCGATTTCCTTTTCCAGTTCGAGCAATTTTCCCTCGTGCAACAGCTTCGTCAGCACCGGAATATATTCGTACACACCGGCGAGACCAAAATCATTCTGCGTCGAATTTGCCAATTGTGACGGCAGATCATAGTCGCCGAGCGTAATGCGCGTAATTTTGAACTTATTAATGCGCGCATTAAGCGCCAGCAGAATATTCTTGAGATCGCGCTTGAAAAGGAACATCGATTGGATGAATTCCTGCGGAAATTCGGTGCCCGCTTCGTAATACAGCTGCAACAGGCGATTCTCGCGGTCGCGCACTGACCAGCCGGCATGCTTTTCTTCGTCGAGAAATACCAGCAAATAGGCGGGTATCGCCGCTTCACCCTCATACGCAGAGATCAGCATGTCTTCGAGATCCTCAAAACTGAAAACCGCCGGTTCATAAAAATGCGCTGCCGTCGGTGCGGGTAATATGCCATCGCGCTTACGCATCAGTTTCAGGAGGTTCTTGTTGTCGTTGCGGTAAAGCAGGTAATGAAAGGCCTGAAGCGCTTCAGCGTCAAGGTTTGCTTCGATGAGGGTACGGATTTCATCCAGGCGCTCGGTAGCGCGATCGGCGAGATCGGGCAACGCGTTCACCAGAAAGTGAAAGTTCACGCTAGCCATTTTGAGCAGCAAAAAGCTGTGCAGTCGCCTTCTTCATGTAGGGTGCGAGAAATTCAATAAGCGAGGCTTCGCTGAATTCAATTTCATAGCCCCCGCCCGCAGCAGCGACGACAAAACCTGATTTGCGCTCACCACCGCGTATTTCGAGGCCCGGCAATTTTGCCTGCAGCGCTGCCGCCAGCTGGTCTGCAATTTCCGCGCGCATCATTGCAGGTACTGTCACAATAAACGCCTCCGCCGGCGCGTTTGCCGCCAGGCGGAGAAAAAGGTCTTTGATGAACTGCACATCCGACAAGGCATGCTTGAGCGGTTCACCGGCTGCACGCTGAACCAGCAGCGAGCGGATATCGTGCTTGAGCTGAGACAATGTGCGTTGCGCCATGCCTGAAAGCTCGGCCTGAGTGCTGCGTCTGACGGCCGTGGCCTCGACCGTGGCGTTGCTCACAATTTGTGCGGCTTCGTTTCTGGCGCGATCGAGCAATTCGGCCGCCTGCTTCTGCGCATCGGCGATAATCGCAGCTGCGCGCTCTTCAGCCCTGCCAATACCTTCCTGGTAGATGCGCTCCACCATCCTGTCCAGAGTATTTTCCATGGTTTGTATGTTGAATCGGGCAGTTTAAGGACAAGTGTTTTTCGCCGAAGAATCAGCAGAATGTCCCTTCGACGGCATCCGGACAGCAAAAAAAGAGGCGTTGACAACGCGGCAAAAATCGCAGCATATGCAATTGTCCGCGCGGCGCTGCTATCCGATATTTGCGCGCCATTTCATAACCGGCTTACGATGAGATGGATCAACTATACAATTTCGCTCCTTTGCGTGACGGCATTGATGTGCTCATGCCGGTCGCTGGCCGATTACAGTTCCAAATCGAATAATCCCGCGCTCTACCAGAACATGATCGGCCGCTGGCGTGTACTGCAGAGTTTCCGTTACGACGGTTATGCGCATAAGCTATCGGAGCAACCGCGAAGCACGACGCTTGCCTTCGGCGAGAACGGGCAACTCTTTGACCAGACGGGCCTGCTCGCCGAATATTATGCGCAGAAATATGCGGCGCGCACGCATCTGCTTTCGTGGCAGGTGGCCGAAGACGGCAACGGCTACATCACTCTCGCCGCAGAAACCGGCAAAAAGCTGACGGATTTAAAACTTGCGCTGTTAACCAAAGACGAACTCAATGAAAAGCTGCGGCTCGATCCGAAAGAAGCTTCGCGTTTGCCCGACGGCGGCACGCTGTATTTCACGCTGCGCGATGTGAACGATTGCAGCACGGCCGATTTTCCGGTTCGCATACTCGGTGGCTCGCATGGCTGTGCCTATATGCTGCTGGTGCTTTCGGCGAAGAAATCCTGACCCGCGTTCGTCCTGCCCGCGAACGCGGGTATGGCGAACGCCGAGACTTCAGAAATATGTCACCAGAGCAATCTCCCCGGGCAGCATGCGCAGGTGCCACGCGGCCGGCTGCGATTTGCTGCGGCTATCGTAGAGATCGCGCGAATACGTCGGCTGTGAAAAAATCTTCAGCTCGGCCACTGTCATGCTCGTGATAAAACGTAACAGGCCGAACCACGGTCCGTTGAACCAGATGGCATCGACGATCGAAGCCGTTAAGAGCAGTGTCACGGTACCCAGCTGCGCAAAAAGACCTGTGGTGAAGCGCTGCCGCTGTGCGCTCGTTTTCAACCATGCATCGCTTTTCTTAATTTTTTCGGTTTTCTCTTCAGCAGTATTTTCGGGCATCGCCGTAAGTTCCGCCTGCGCCGCAAAAGATTTCGGCTTGAACATAATCATTGTCGTCACGCCCAAACCCGAAACGACCATCGAGATTGGCTGCGCCTTATGCACGCGCGTGTGCTCTTCTGTCGTGGCATACAGTATCGTGGAAGTGGCGAGAATAGCGCTGCTGAAGCCCAGCCAGCCATAATACCACCAGGTATCGGCCTCTTTTTCGCGCGCAAAATGCGCATTGACTTCCGACAACCGGCGATTGGTATCTCTCCCGGTCTCGTCTGCCGCTGCGGCTAAGGATTCAGGCGAAAAAGCCAGGCCAAAAACTATCGCGCAACAGACAAGGCCGTGCAGTATCCCCCGCGCAGAACAATGGCGAAAAACAGATCGGCTTGCCCGGTAATTCCGTTGCCTACGCATGCATGCGCAGGTGTGTATATGCGTGCATCGGGGATTAAGCTCCGATCGCAGGGTGCATAACCGCTCTGATTGATTTTTCCATCGAAGCGGGACCGTTCACGAAGCAATGCGGACGCTACAAGTGTTAATTATCAAGGCCGGTGCTCCTTAAACTCCGTGCCGAATGATTAACACATCTTCGGCACCGACGGGCGCGCGGGCAATTAAGTGACCACCACTGATAACCGCGCTTTCGCCGCGGAACTGCGTGCCGCGCTCTTCACCGAAGCTATTCGCCATCAGAATCGTCTGTTCATAACCCCAGAGGCGGTCGAGCCAGTAGGTTGCCACCGGAAAACCTTCGTCGAGCCAGCAAGCCGAGAAACACAGCACTTGGGTTTTGTGCTCAATATGGTAATCGACAAAATCGTCGAAATTGAGATCCATACAAATTCCGAGCCCCAACCGGCCGAGTTCGGTGTCGACCGCTAAAAAGCCGGTATCGCCCGGCGTCGCCCAGCTGCGGTCGGCTTCATAGAGATGCGTTTTGCGGTAGGTCGCGAGCAGCCCCTCGGGCCCCATCAGATTCTGGCTATTAAAGAAGAAATCGCCAGCCCGCTCGGCAAAACCGTAAACTGCGTAGACGTTGTGCCTGTGGCAGAAATCGGCTATTCGTTTAAAAGAGAATCCGTCTTTCGCTTCGCAAAAGGGTTCAATTTCGGCGCGATTTTTGAATATATAGCCCGAAATGCACATTTCGGGAAAAACCAGCAGTTTCACCCCGCGGGTGCTCAGGTTTTCCATAGCAGCAAGTATGCGGCCAAGGTTGAAATCCGCCTCGCCCCACGCCGGCTTGAACTGGATGGTTGCCGACAAAAAAGCCATGCACCAGACCGCATTTTAAAGGGTCTGCTGCAATAAAATACGCATATGCTTTGCGGCATGTTTCGTTCTTAGAAACTACACCTGAATGGAAATTTTTCTCGCCATTGGGGCATTTGTCGCTGTCGTTTTTGTACTGCTTATCCTGCGCCGGCGCAAAAAAGACCACATGTATGTCACGCGCGACCGGCAAATTCAGGCGTTCCCGCCCGGTTACCGCAGCAAAAAAGATTGAGAGGATATATGCCGTTGGGGTAACCACCACCGATGGAGCAACTGCTTTTCCCGTCTGCTGAACCTGCTGTTTCACCGCTCAGCACTCTGGTCTTTCTCGATACCGAAACCACCGGCACTGAGATCGGCACCGACCGCCTCTGCCAGGTGTGTTTTTTGCAAAACGGGGAAATCCGCACCGAATTTTTCAAGCCGCCGCTGCCGATACCCGTCAAGGCGATGAGCGTGCACCACATCACCAATAAGATGGTGGCGGATAAACCCGCGTTCATCGGCAGTGCTTTTGAACGCGATCTGCAGGCACGGCTCGACAACGGTATTCTCGTGGCGCACAATGCGCGTTTCGACATTGGCATGCTGGAGACCGAGGGTGTGCGCGTCGGCCGTCACATCTGCACTTACCGCGTGGCGTTCTTTCTCGACCGCGAAAACCAGATGCCCGAATACAACCTGCAGTACCTGCGTTATTTTCTCGATCTCGATGTCGAAGCGATCGCTCACGACGCCGAAGGCGATGTCAAAGTATTGTACGCGCTGTTCGGGTGGCTGTTGGCGAAGATGCAACAGGAAAAACCGAGCGAGGCCGAAGCCATCGACGCGATGGTCGCCATTTCGTCACAGCCGATGTTGTTTCGCAAATTCAATTTCGGCAAATACAAAGACCATATGATAGGCGACGTCGCACGCAGCGACCGCGGTTACCTCGAATGGCTGCTCGCGCAGAAACAGAAAAGCGGCGAAGGCGACGACGACTGGATTTTCACTCTGCAGCACTATCTGCAGAAATAAGACGGCTTTGAGCCATGCACCTGATTCTCGACACCGAAATTCTGATTCAACACCCTCACCTTTTGTCATTGGGCGGCAAGAAGGTCAGATTCATTCTGCCGCAGGTTGTCGTTGAAGAGCTGCGCGAAGTGCGCTTCGGCCGCAATTTTGTCGACCTGATCGAAGCGGCCGCCATTTCCCGGCGGCTCGAAATTTTGCCGCGTCCGGTGCCGCAAAAGCTGAGCCACACAGTTTCGCGCATGAACCCCGGCGACGAGTCGGTCATTCTAACCGCACTGCACTACCTCAAGACGAAAAAAGATGCGATTCTGGTGACCGAAGATCTTAAGCTCAAGGCAGTCGCAGAAAAGTATGGTATTCTGACTGCGAATGGCGAACAGATGCTGCAGCGTCTGCAATCCTCACTCACTCAAGATAGCTCGCTGCTGACGACAGTGCGCCGCGCGGCGGATGTCATTGCGCGGCAGACACGGCGATACTTCTTGCAGGGGCTGACGATCGGTATCGCGACGAGTGCAATCGTGATTCTGACCTGGCAGTTTCGCGAAGACGTTGTGCGCCTGATACCGCGCTATGGTTTGCTGCCGATCGCGCTCGTTGTCGGCGTAGCACTCTTCATCTTCCGCAGCCGGCAGCGCCTCGGCTATGGCATTGTCGAAGTCGCGATCGGCCTGTTTGCGACCTACTATTCGCAGAAAGCCGATCTCTCTAACCCCGATTCGATCGTGCGCGTGCTCGCCGGGCTCTACATCGTCGTGCGCGGCCTCGACAGCGTCGGCAAAGGCATCAAAGGCACGCGCTACGAAACAGCGTGGCGCCGTTTTTTCCAGGGCCGGCACGATTCAGAAGAGCAATGATTCTTTACGCGCAGAGTTGAGGGCAAAGGCACTACAATGGCGCAAAAAAAACAGGCTCGCTGGGAAAAGAATAAGGCCATTGGCGGCATCGTCAGCGGCCGCTCGCACCTTGCTACCGCCGACAAAGTTTTCGACCGCGTGCGCACCATCGCAACCCCGCACCCTAAAGACCAGCTGCCGATCTACATGACCGACACGGTTCCCAAAGACGTGTTTTTCCCGATCGACGAACAGGATATCCGCGATACGCTCGATAAACTGCCGAAGAACGACGTCAAAGGCATCACGCACATCTGGCTGCGCAAAGCCAAGGCGAGCGAATTCCGCAACGGCCGCATTCCGCTCGCCGAATATATTGCGATCGACGGCGTGAACCTCATCGCGTTCTATCCGTGGCCCGAGCATATGCGCATGCCGCTCACCAAGAAGCTGCCCGACATCATTCTCAACCGCTACCGGCGCTGGTCGCCCACCATGTCGAGCCACAAGGGCAAATGGCTGCTCGCATGGCAGGGAGAAAGTGTGAAGGATTTCTGCCTCACCGACCTTATTCGCCACGAGGTTGCGGTTCATGTCGAATTCACCGCGAAGCATTCTGCCAGAATGAGCCGGCAACCGCTGATCGAGCTGCCGATTCAATACGCCAACCAGCGGTATATCGAAGAGAATCTGGAAATATGGTAAAATCCGTCAACGCGTTAATGATTGACACAAGGCGCATCTGATAAACCCCTCCGTCAGGTTTCGAATGTCCAAAAAAACCAGGTCCACTGCCCCGAATTTGCTCATGCAAAAAGTTTTCGATCTGCTCGCCCCCTTCGTCATGGCCGACCACCGTGTCAGCCCCACGGAACTCAATATTCTCGCCGATGAATATTTACCTCTCGTATCGGACAAGGTCAACCCGCTGATGCGGAATATCATCCGGCAGAGCGACAAGCTACTCGTCAAGGCTGCAAAATCGCGCAAGCCGCTCGCGAAGAATCTGGCGGCGCTCAAAAAAGCAGCCGAGCAGCACAACCGCGACATAGCTAACACGCACGACGGTCTGCGACAGATTATCATCGCTCAGTTTGAGTTGCTTTCGCACGCAAAAACGGCCGCAATCATGACGAGCTTTGGCGACGCTGCAAGATTCTTCCGCGAACTCTCAGACACGACAATCAATGCGCATTTGCTCAAGGCGATCATCCGCATTCTGAACGAGAGCAATAATTTCGAGCCCTCTACGCTCAAACTGCTCGCGCTCATCGGTGTGTTGTGGGATGTCGAGCCGGCGAAGCTGGCAAAAGAGGTTAAACCGCTTGCGAAATAAGGGCTTTCCGGCAGGGCCACCGCAGCGCTGACAGGATATGGAAATTATTCAGCATACGGACGGTGAAATTACCGTCATCGAACTCGCCGGTGAAATCGATCTCTACAATTCGGTCGAACTTAAATCGCTGCTGACCGCAGTGATCGAAAAAAGACAATACCGCATCGTGCTCAACATGAAGCGCGTATCGTACATGGATTCGACAGCCATCGGCGTCCTTGTGCACGTGCTGAATCTGTTGAAAAAGTATCGCGGCGAGCTCGTTCTGGCAGAAACGCCGGCGAGTATAGAGAAGGTTTTGCGGCTGACCAAGCTCGTGACTTTTTTTCAGCTGTGGAGTTCAGAGGCAGAGGCGCTCGAATCGATGCGGGGCGGTGGCTGAAATCCATCCGCAAGACGGCGTCTGTGCTTACGCTTGTGGGATTTCTTTATATTCTGCGGGATTTTTTTCCGGGGACGTTACAATCGCGCCGGGTTTTCACCGATGGGCAGTGCCCCGCTGCTGATCGCGCAGTTTGTCTATTGCAAATCTGCCTTTGCATCATCCAGTATTTTCTTTACCTTCGGAAATACCTGCGGCTCCGGCAACATAAATATTGTTCTGCCACGCTTATCCACTGCCTTTAGATCAGCTTTGGCAGCAATCAGCACCTTCAACACAGGTGCATTTGCACGGCGCGCCGCAACCATGGCGGCTGAAAAGCCGTTTGCATCTACCGCGTTGACATTGGCGCCGGCAGCGATCAATTCCCTTGCCTCACTTTCTTCGCCATCCCAGGCGACCGCCAAAAGAGCGGCGTCGAGCTTATTGGGTTTCGCCGTTTTCTGGATTACTGTTTCGACCGGGCGGTCAGTGACCGTTGCACCCATAACCGCTTTTCCGGACTTAATCGTCATTACTGTTTTTGAGTGAAAGTTCTTCGCCACGACGGCCTGGCCTATTTCCGCGCCATCCTGAATGATGTACAGCCTTACGCCAACGGACGGCTGCCCTTTTGATGGCGATGTGACCGTGACTTTTCGTCCGTCAACGGCGAATACCTTTCCTCGCCATGCTAAAATCTGACCGGCAAACAAAATCGGCGCAACGAGCAGTATCGCCATTCGCATTACCCATCATGTTCCCTTTGCGGCTAACGTCAACAATTTCACACTGTGGCTTTCCTGACAATAAGACCGCACTCCTCACTCATACCAGCGCTCATCGATTCAATACAAACTTTGGCTCATTAAGTTAAGCAGAGTATCATCCTCCGTAAAAATATACGTGGCCATCAAGCCCACCAGAGTGAGCCAGCGGTTTTTGTCTCGCTCGGGTATGCGCCGCAGAAAATCCTGAATATCCGGCAGATGTCCCGCCATCATCTTTTTCACCGTTTTCTCCTGTTGCATTAACAATTGAAAATATAACCGGAGTTCCTGGTGGTGTTTCCTGATGATTCCGCGGATAGTCGCTGCATCCAGGGCGGCGGACGTGGTAAGGAGGCTGCTGACCTCGTTCATGAAAACCGCATGGGATTTTATGATCGCTTTCAGCAGATCGTCCTTTGACCGAAAGTAACGGTAATAGAGTCCTGGCGTGACCTTTGCTTCCCGGGCAATATCGCGCATCGTAGTTTCTTTGTAGCCCTTTTTTGCAAATAGCCTGAGTGCCGCATTTTGTATGTTTTCTCTGCTCTTAATGCCTTTGTCTGTGTTATTGCCGCGCTGAATCATTTAAACCCCGATATCCTATAAAACAAACTATATCGTCCTGAAAGTCGAGGCCAAAAAATAATCAAATGTTTATTTTTTTGGGCGGTTCTCCCTTTAAAGCTTAGTTTTCGGATATGAAAAATAATCATTTGTTTATTTTTATTGGATTCATAACACTTGCATGCGGACCTAAGAAAACGGATGTGCTTGTTTCCACGCGCAGGGTCGCTGACCTTATTTACGCTGTGGGGACTGTCAAATCGGAGCGGGAAATTTCATTCCGTACAGGAATCTACTGCCATTTGGATCGCATATATGTAAAAGAAGGGGCCATCGTTGCTGCAGGAGCGCCGCTTTTTCAATGCGAAGGCACTACTTACCGGGCGCCGTTTGCAGCACAGGTTACCGATGTCTTGTACCGCGAGGGAGAGAACATCGTGCCCGGCACTCCGGCGCTGAACCTCATCGATTCGCGGCGGCTCTATGTACAGGCAGTACTGGACCAACACTCTGCGTACAAGGTTAGGCCAGGGCAAAAGGCCTTTTTCGTCTCTGAAATATTTCCTGGCGGCAGGAAGGCAACCCATATTGAGTCGATTTTTCCCCGTAACGACCGGTTCCTCGTAAGGCTCAAAGTTGACGAACTCGCAGCCGGAGTTCTGCCTGGAATGACGCTCGATGCGATTATCGAGGTAGCTGTCAGGGAAAATACGCCAGTTATTCCTATCAAGGCTGCTATGTCCGCAAACCGGTTTCTGTGCAACGGCAAAGAAAAGCGCCAGGTCGCTTTGACTGCGATCGATGCAGAATGGGCCGAAATCGTCGAAAAGGATTTCGATTATACAAACTATAAGGTGTGCTCGTGAAAATCATCTCCATGGCAATCCGTCAGTTGTTTTTCCGGAAACGGCAGACGCTACTTACTATCCTTGGCATTGCACTGGGCACAGCCGGAACGATCATCCTTTCCGGGATTATGGCTGGGTTCCAGGAATATTCTACCGAAGCGCTTAACGAAGTAGAGCCTCAGGTGAAGATCACGCCCCGCGAGAAAGTAAAATCAGCGGCCGACTTTCCGCATCTGTACGGGGACGCCATGACAATAAATTGGCTGCGTCCCCCCACTGGAAAGACCGGTACGGACAAAATCGATGCCTTGCAGAAATGGAATGATTTTCTTGCAACACAACCGGAAGTCAAAGGTTTTGCGTCACAAGTTACAACTATCGCCGGCTTTTCCTTTGCAGGCAACAAGGAAAAGGGGATGGTAATCGGCATTGAGCCGGAAAAACAAAAAGGTGTCAATTCCTTTGAGACTAAAATTCTCTCTGGCAGCTATGCGGCGTTGTCGCAGGGGTCGGTGAATGCCCTCATCGGCTATAAGCTTTTCAAAAAACTTGGGTTAAGGCTCGGAGACATGCTTTCGGTTTCAATTCCGGGGCGTTTTCCCGTGGAGCTTAAAATTGTCGGCACGATTCAATCAGGCTACCGCTATATCGATGAAGAAAACGTATACGTCACTTTATCTACGGCAGGGGATATCATGGGAAGGCCCGGCGAAGTCACGACCATAGTCGTAAAATTGCATAATCCACAAGTTGCGAAGGCTATAGCTCTACAGTGGACCCAGCTCTTTTCGGAAAAAATTGAGAGCTGGGATCAATCGAACGAAGGCCTTTTGGCTTCGTTTCGCATCATGAAAATTGCCGCCTTTGTCGTCTCGTTGGTTATCGTTTTGGTCGCGTCCTTCGGAATCTACAGTATTTTGAACATGATAGTGAATCAGAAAAAACAGGAAATCGCCATCCTGCGGACGATGGGCTATACAAAGCAGCAAATCGTTCACCTGTTCACCATCCAGGGGGCTATCCCAGGCCTTGTCGGGGGAGCTATCGGTCTAATACTCGGCTTTTTTGGCAGCCAGGGAGTAGAAATGATTCCGCTCAAACAAAACGACGAGGGCGCAACGCGAATGACTTTTGCGATCACACACTTCCTTGTGTCCTACGATTTCACCTTGTATTTGCGCGCGTTCGTGATCTCATGTGCGACCGCGATTGCAGCGGGTTTTTTTCCGGCCCGGGCAGCAATCAGGCTGGCACCAGTCGACGTAATCCGGGGGAACGCATGATCCTTAAGGCGACTAAGATTACCAAGGCGTTCGGCAATCCACCGACGGAAATTATACATCCGCTCGATTTAGATGTCGCCAAAGGAGAATTTATCGCGATTACCGGACGATCCGGATCAGGAAAATCCACGTTGCTCTATTTATTGAGCGGGTTGGACCCGATCACTTCAGGGGAGATCCTCTTTTCCGGGAACTCTTATACGAGCATGACCGAGCGTGAAAAGATTACGTTCCGTAACTCGCGGTTGGGCTTCGTCTTCCAGTTCCATCACCTGCTTCCGGAATTTACTGCGTTAGAAAACGTCTTGCTGCCGTTGACAAATCGCGATGACGAAAGAGCTGCTGTCAGCAAAGCCCAAGAACTTCTGCAGCTTGTCGACCTATCGGATAGTGCGCACAAACTCCCTTCACAGATGTCGGGAGGCCAATGCCAAAGGACCGCCATTGCACGGGCCCTGATTAAAGATCCCGACATTTTGTTCGCAGATGAGCCGACTGGCAATCTCGATTCCCAAAATGCCGAAAACATCATTCAGCTCTTTTCCACCATAAATCGCGAAAAAGACACAACCATCGTTATGGTCACGCATGAAAATGACTTTGCCCGCCGCGCAAAAAGAAACATCCACCTTAAGGACGGCCGCATTGAGCAGGATATCCACAACGATAACGCTGCCAGAAAGAAAAGGACCAAAAGCGGCAATGCCGCTTAAACCGCGAATTAATATGAAGAGAATTTGCATTACATTTATAATCATCCTCGCGCTTTCCGGGTCAAGTCAGGCGGAGAAGCCCGAGGCGGGCGATATCATCATAAGTGTCTCCGGTTTTAAGAGCGCAAAAGGAATAGCAATTGCTTACCTCTTTCGGCAGGGAGATAATGTAATGAAAATAGGTACGCACACGGTTCGTCAGATCGGCAAGATTGACGACAATAAAGCCGTCTTGATCTTCAAGGATTTACCCTTTGACGAATATGCCGTGACGGTTTTCCACGACGAAAATAACAATGGGAAACTCGACCATTCCTTTGGCTTGCCGGCAGAACCTATGGGTTTTTCCAATGGCTTCAAAATGGGGATACTTACCGGGTTACCAGGCTTTGATAAGATGAAGTTCCGCCTAAGCGCAGCGAAGCGAATCGTGCATATCCAAATAAACTGAAGCTCTCACAGACGAGCGCTCGTAAGATATTCGGCACTCGATAGTACGGGAGTCAGGACGCAAACCCCAAGTCAAAGGTTCGATACCCCTACGGAGAATGCAGTTCTGACGGCCAAGTACAAAAAACCCAAAACACGACC
>CAYHJO010000028.1:0-28405 GCA_964356715.1 uncultured Turneriella sp.
GGCTAAGATGCGGATGAGTGTCAATAGATATGTCGACAGCAAACAAAAGAGGCGTGAAATTTTTTCCGGCCACCAGGGAGTTTTTTCGCCAGAGGCATCCCTGCCCTCGCTGCGGGCGGCGGCGCGCCCCATGAAAAATCCCACCGAAGCGGCGAAGGCGACGATGCCCGCGAGAATACCCCAATATACCACAGGTTCGTTCATACTGTTATTTTCGCGCCTTGCCCGATTTTTTCAGCGCAGTTCGGGGATACAGCTTGGGGAGATTTTTTTTCTCCCGGCCGTTTCGTTTCCCGAAAGGCTCAGTTTCCCGATGAGTGCCGCGGCGCCTTTGAGATCGGCAGGAATTGTGGCTATTTTTGCCTCGGGTGAATCGCCCTTAAGAAACCCCATGCGTTGCAGTAAGAGCCGCAGGCGTTTCTGTCCATCTTCAGAAGATTCTTCTTTGTACAGGGCCAGAAGCAGCGGTTTAGCCAGCGGCCGTGCTGCAAACCAATCGGGGGGATCTTCATCCTCGACGCGCATGCCTAAAAGCCAGAAGCCGATATCCTGCATCATCACGACCGCGAGAAGAAAAATTTTATGATCGCTCCATTGAAGCGCCCGCACTGCAGCGGTGAGTTCGTCGGGCTCAACTTTCTGGTGCAGTAATGCGACGGTGAGCGCGTGCAGGTACTTCATCGCGCGCAGATTGCCCATATGGCCGCCGTCCTTAAGGTAGAGCAGCACGTCGTCTTTCTTGGTGACGTTTGCACAACGCGTCATGCATTCGAGCAGCGTGTCGATGCGCTTGCCCGGAAAACGCACAAGATGCCAGATAGGGTAGTCCTCCTGGCGCTGGCTTTCGAGTAGTGTCGCGAGAATGGTTTGCTGAAAATCTGCCCGGGCATCGTCGGGAACATCGTCGATCGCCGCCAGAAGGTTAAGCCAGGGTGCAACAACAATGTGCGTATCCGTGTCGCCATCGAAGCGTTCGAGCGCTAAGATTTCGCGTACCAGCGCATGCAGGTAGGGAAACTCAATGCTCAGAGGAACTTGCATCAGATCGTATGCGTGGTGTGAACCCGTGAAGGCCGATAGCAGGATTTTCCCCCACCATTCACACCAGCGCAAATTTTCCGGGCGCTTCGCACACCTTGGACCATGCGGCTTCGAGCATTTCTGCGTCGTGCTGCTTGTTTGCCACAAGATAGCGGTTGAGCTCAGCCGAGAAATCCGCCGCGGATTTCCCCTCGAGTTCGGCGAGTATTGCGTCGCGCGTCACGGCAACCTACGTGCTCTGCCGCACGATACTTTGGGTGCGGCAGTCCGGACAGACAAAGACGTTCAGCGTATTGCCGCGCCCGCGCGCCGACGGTGGCACGTAGAACTGGTAGATGTGCGCGATGAAAAAACTTTTATCTCCGCATTTGGGGCACGAGGGCCACTGGGCCGACTGCGCCCAGGTTGGCATGCCGCCGATTTCGATCCCTTTGAAATCGCCCGGCGATTTCTTTGCCGCCAGCTTCACGCGGCTCATTTTCTTCGATGGCGTATAATCGCCCTTTTCGCATTCGCCCTTTTCATAATCGTCCAGCGAGGTGAGCTGACCGCCCTTACCGATTTTGAAATCGTAAAAATCCTGCTCGTCGCATTCGCAGTTGTGAAAGACCACGGGTAGCTTTCCCAGCTTGCGGATTTTTTGCGGAAACTCGGGGATTTTACTGAGGTCAAGAGTGAGCAGATGCACCGGTGGGTTGCCGCAACCGGGAAAATGCTTTCCTTTGAAACTTTTCTGCCACGCCGGATCGCCGCTCGTGTGCGGCGACGCGGCGGTCGTAAAAGCGCCGACATAGATTTTTTCGATAAAGGGATCAGCCTCGGCTTTCGCGGGTTTTTTGCCCTTGCCTTTTTGGCTATCCCCCTGCATCAGCTGCACGAGTTTTTTATAGCCTTCTTCTTTCGCGATTTTGGCCGGAGTCCGGCCGTAGACGTCTTTGAGCTTCAAATCGGCGCCCGCGGCAATAAGCATTTCGGCGATTTTGATCTGCCCGTTTTCGATCGCCACCGCGAGAGCCGAAGCTCCGTGCTGGTGCGTGTATTGCGTATTGATCTTCACTTTGTGGTCGATGAGCAGCTGCAGAATTTCACGCGCATCGCCGTTGGTGGTGGTTACCGTGCGTTCGAGAGGCGCGCCCTTGCCGATGTTTACATTGGCTCCTTTTTCGAGCAGGGCGCGCACCAGATCGGCCTTACAGTACCAGCAGGCCAGCGTCAGGACGTGCAAGCCATCTTCGTTCTTGTAGTCAGGATTAGCGCCCTGCCTGACCGCGCTCTCCATGGCGGCGTAATTATACTCGTAAACCGCCTTTTTGAGCTTTTTATCCGCCGCCGCATTTGCCATGTGCTTGGCTGTCACGCCGCATTGAATCGTCAAATGTCTTTTGTTGCGATCGCCGCGTGATCATCGCTGCGTAAAAGCGTCACAAGGCAAAGAATCTGCCCCCCGTGCGTGCAGAAAACAGCTGGTCGAACGATCTGAAACGAACGGGCTGGTTGCATGAGAATATTCTTATCCCTCTCAGCGATTCTGGTCTCGGTCTTATTTGCCGACGGCGCAACAAAAGAAGGCGTTGTCAGGGTGAGTGCCCTCAAAATGCGAATGACGCCCAGCAGTACCGGTACCGTCGTTACAATTCTGCCGAAGGGAACCCGGGTCAGAATTCTTGAGGAAACGCCGGAAAAAATCAAGATCGACGGCATCGAATCCAACTGGCTTAAAGTGGACACCATGGAGAAAACCGGGTGGGTTTTCGGCGATTACGTCGCCACGCCGTTCCAGTTCATCGAAAAGACGGATTTTCTCACATGGTCTGTCGCGGATTCCTCGGGCAAGAAACCCTATGAGAAAAGTCGCGATATTGTACTCTACAATGTGCAAACCAAAAAGGAATTCAAGGTGTCTGTCCACGCCGAAACGGGAAATTATGCTTTTTCGGATAACCTTAAATTTATCGCCGTCGACGCGGGTACCGACGTTGTCGGCGGTCTATACATCCTGAATATGCAGAACGGCAAAACGCTGCATAACTTTTCGTATCAGCCGAGAACTTTCGAATGGCAGGGTAATCAACTAAAGTTCAACCATGTGCTGTGCAGCGACGACGGTTTCACTTTATATGAAGAGATCGTTTTTAATGACGGCAAGCTGTCCCGTACCGGAAAATTCGGGAAAGGTGACTTTCATGCGGGCAGAGAGTTTGCGGGAGATTGCAAGAAACACAGCGGCATTCTCAAAAAGGTGCGCTGAGTATACCGGTTGTCTGTACCTCACGCCGCGCCGGTGGTGAATGCACCTTTGCTGTCTTCTTGGTGTGCATTTGGCCGATAAAAGGGAAAAAATGCGATATTTTTTCCTATACTGGGCAGTATTTAAGATCCGCTGTTTCGCTGTGCACGAGCGCGAAAAAAATAAATCCTACCTTTAACCATGGTGGTGATGATTCTTATTGTTGTCAGTTTTTTCGCCGGTATGCTGCTGCGGCGATTCAGAATTATGCCCGACAACTCGCATATTGTGCTGAACAACTTTATCATCTACGTGTCACTGCCGGCGCTGATTATCAAGTCGCTGCGCTTTATGCCGATGACATCGACTTATTTCAGCGCCGCGCTGATGCCCTGGCTCATGTTTGGTCTCGCCGCAGTGCTTTTTCTGCTGCTCGAACGTTTTAAAGTCTTCAACCGCAACACCACTCTGGCGCTGATGCTGACCGCAGGGCTCGCGAATACGTCTTTCGTGGGCATACCGGTCATCGAAGCACTCTACGGTAAGCAGTATATTCCCGTCGCGGTCATCATCGACCAGATGGGCACTTTTCTTCTCGTATCGGTGCTGGTCATTCCTTTGGTCGATTTTCTGCGCATCGGGGAATTTCGCCTCGGCGCCGCGGTCAAGAATCTCGTAGTTTTTCCGCCGTTTGTCGCATTGTTGCTGGCCTTTATTTTCCAGTATCTGAAACCGGTGGAGATGGTGTTTGCCGTTGCCGAACGTCTGGCAGAGACTCTTGCACCTTTGGCTCTGGTCTCCGTCGGTCTGCAATGGCATGCCAGCCATGTCAAAAGGTTTATGCGCGAGCTATCGATCGGCCTCGGGTTCAAGCTGGTACTTGCACCGGCGTTGATTTATCTTATCTATGCCGCGTTTGCCTACCACGCCGATCTGAGAAAGATCGTCGTCCTCGAAGCGGCAATGGGGCCGATGATCACCGGCGGTATCATCGCCATGCAGAAAAATATCAATCCGCCTCTGGTTGCCGCGATGCTGTCGGTGGGCATTCCGTTGTCGCTGTTGACTTCGCTGCTGGTAAAACTGCTGTTTAAGTAAAGGCCTGACGTCAAAGTCAGGAATCTGTGCCGGGCGAAAAAATATTGACCCTTTAGGGCAGATAAAGCGTCAAAGTGCATGGCGCGAATTTCCGGTATTCTGTTAGTGTTGTTGGCGTTTTTTCTGCAGACATGTTCGAGTGTGCAGAAAGGCAAGGCCGATCACGCGCAGACAGAATCCAAACAGGGCAAAGATTCGCATGCACCCAAGGCAGGCGCCGCGTCCGAAGCGGCGATCCCGGGAAAACCGGCAAAAGCAAATAAAAAGACAGCGGCAGACGAAGAGGCAGTTAATCCGCCAACCGATACCGCACAGCCATCCAACGTCACGCAATCAGGCCTGAAAGCGGGCTATGCAGACGACAACAAACAGTACAATTATTTTGTTAAGTTTCTGCAAAAATATGCACCAGAAGCCCGCCATCTGCCTCTCGACGTTTCAGAGCGCCTTCGTCTCGAGGTGCAGGATAATGCGAAAAAACCCGTGGCGAATGCCGAAATAACGCTTTTGGGCAACGGCAAAGTTTTGTCCGGGGGCAAAACCTACGCCGATGGCAGTTTTTATTTTTTTCCCTCTGAGTTTCCGGGGATAAACAAATTTGAAATTTCTGTTTCGCATCAGCAAGCCAGAAGTCGCGTGCACATAGAGAGATCGGGAAAACGAAATCAGACCGTGACCCTGAGCGCGCCGCGCACGGCGCTCGCGCAAGTGCCGGTGGATATTGTCTTTGTTTTTGATACAACCGCAAGCATGGGCGAAGAGATCGCGCGTCTCAAGAGCACCATTGAACTCATTGAAATGAATATCGTAGCCCTGGTACCAAAACCGAAGCTGCGTTTTGGTATGGTGCTTTATAAAGATAAAGAAGATGAGTACGTTACCAGGGTGGTCCCGTTGACCGATAACCTGGCCAGGTTCAGAAAAGAGCTGGATAAAGTCGAGGCCTCGGGTGGCGGAGATATCCCTGAAAACCTGCAGGAGGCACTCAAAGAAACAATACGTCTCGACTGGAACGCCGACGGCGTGCGTTTGGGCTTCATCATCACCGATGCTCCGCCGCATCTGGATTACGGACAGGATTATACGTACGTCAGGGCTATGCAGGACGCAAAGGCGCGTGGTATCAAATTCTTCAGTATCGGCACGGGCGGTCTCGACATTCACGGCGAATACATCTTGCGCCAGATCGCGCAATACACCTATGGAAAATATATCTTTCTCACCTACGGTGAAAAAGGCGAATCGGCCGGCGGCAAGGCAGGCAGCGTCAGTCACCACACCGGCGAGCAATTCAGTACCGACAAACTCGAGAGCATTATCATCCGTTTTACCAAAGAAGAAATCAGTTATCTGTCCGATACCCCGCTCGAAAAAGGGAATGAATACTTTGCCGCCTCAAAAATTTCAAGCGAAGTCAGGGAAAAAACGCTGCGGGCGCTGTTTGACAAGTCCCTCGCGCAACTCGTCGATTATTCGAGCCTGAAAATAAAGGAAGGCAGCACGATTGCCATCATGCCCATGCAAACCCCGAATAAGGCCGATGCCGCCAGCGCAGAGTACTTTGGCGAGCAGGTGCTCTTATCGAGCAAAGAGAATAAGAACTTCAGAGTGGTTGAAAGGAAAAATCTGCAAAAAATTCTCAAAGAACTGGAATTGCAGCAATCCGGCGCGACATCCCCCGCCGGTGCCGCCAAAATGGGCGAATTGGTCGGCGCTGATTTTTTGCTGATAGGCCAGATATATAAAAAAGAAGAATTTGAAATATATCTCAAGCTCGTACGCGTTGAAACCGGGGAAGTGCTTGCGGTCACCAAAGCCCGCATCGATCTGAAATTAGGGCTCGGAAAATGAACGGACGCAACGCACGAGGAATATTTGCCCTGCTGCTGACTGCATGGCTTGCGGCAGCGTGCAGCAGTACGAAAAGTTTTTCCAGACCCGAGATCGCAAAAGACTCGAGTGAGCCCAGTCGCCCGCATGCCAAGGTTGCCGCCGAAAGTGCCGCGCAACCCGTTTTTGCCGGCGCATCGGCTAATCGCGACGAAGAGGTTTCGGACAGTAAAAAATCCGACGAAAAAGCCAGCGCTCCCGCGAGAAAATCCATCGACGCTGCGGAAACGCTCGCAACCGATGAAAATTTTCACGCGCGCCCGCCCGAATTGCTATCGCGCTATGATTCCGACGAGCTGAAAGCGCTGCCGCTCAAAGCGCAGGATATTTCGGTCGTTGTCGTCGGGCATCGCGCGCGCGTTATTTTTGATCTGGTATTTGAAAATCCCTCAGAACGTCAGGTGTCGGGCGAATTTATTGTGGCATTACCCGATGGCAGTTCGCCGGTCTACCTCGGTATGTTTCAGGGAGAAGGATTGAGCCGCGAAAAGGTTCATGCGCAAACCGCATGGCTGACGCATAAGAGCGAAAGTTATGACACCGTCAGTCGGAATGAACTCAGACTGAGCGCCAAATGGCAGACGCAGACGGGCGTGGTGGATTGGGGTGAGTTGCGTTCGGCCAGGGTTGTGAATCCCGTTAAGGGCAGGGAAATTTATGAAAAAGTGACGCGCCAGCGGATTGACCCGGCGCTTGCCGAATGGTCGGGCGCCAGCAAATTCACAACGCAGATTTTTCCCATTCCCGCCAAAGGTTATAAGCGCGTTGTTTTCGCCTATGAAGGTCCGGTCAACATGAGTAACGGACAGTTTCTCTATGCGTTGCCGTGGCCGCGAAAAAACACCTCAGAGAGCCGCATGACAGTGCACGTCGCGCAGGGACATTATGCGCAGGTAAACGTTGTGCGCGAGAATGCGCTTGTGGGCGACCGGGAAGAGACCGCATACGGATCGCGGTTTGTATTTAAGAGCGCGAAGCTGAGCGGCGAGCAGCCGCTGCAAATGGTTGCGCGGGCGAAAAACCCCGATCTGCAGATTCTGAGCGCGGAAAATGACGATCTGGACGCAACGCTTTCGCATGTGAGGCTGAGGCTCGTCAAAAAAGCGCAGAGGCTGGAGGTGCAAAGCGGCCGCGCCGTATTTGTTGTCGATGTCAGTTATTCGGCGAAAGAGAAATTGCATAATTTTTCGGGCAAAATGATGCGCCAACTTCTGACGCATGACGCATCCATCAAAGAATTTTCCGTGTTGGCCTTCGATGTTACCAGCCAGAAATTATTCCCGTTCATGAAAAACAACAGTAAGAACCGGGAACGGGTTCTGAAAAAGATCTCCTCGATACATCTGGAGGGAGCGACGAATTTCCAGAGCGTGCTGGAATTCATCAAAAACGACGAAGAACTGACGAAAGCCGATACATTTTTTTTGCTGAGCGACGGTCAGATTACCTGGGCCGAAGAAAAACCACTGGATCTGCAGCGCAAGTACGATGAACTGTTTCAGAAGCGCTGGATCACCTATCGCTTCGGCGACAATGCGGTGAACCAGAGTCTGTTCGATGCGCTGACGAAATATTCGGGCCGTCTGGTGCAGGTCAACGTCGGCGACGACCTAACCGTTGCAGCCACCGCACATATACAATCGGGTATTCCACTCGGGAAAATTTCTGTCTCACCCGGCGCCGATTTTCTCGTCGCGGGAAATCCGCGTTTTGTTTACCCGGGTCAATTCATCGAACTCGCGATAAAACAGCCGAAAGGTGTGCGCAAAATGGATATCGAATTCGATTTGCAGGGGAAAAAACGGAAAATATCCGCTGACTTTTCGCCGGAAACAAAGGCCGACTCGGTGGCAACGCGCGCCTGGGCGATGCTTTATGCCAATCGGCTGCTCGATTTGCATGATCAGGAGGCCGACGGTTTGGTGCTGGCGCTGTCGCAGAAGTTTTATTTATCGAATCGCGCCGCTTCCTTTATCATTCTCGAAACGGATAAGGAATACCACACTCACAAAATAGAACCCGAAAAATACAAAATTGACGCGATTCAACGCAGAGTTGCCGCGAGCACGAGGGTCATGGGTTACAGTATTTCGGGGGCCGAAAAAATCAGCGCCGGGCCGCAGAAACTCTTGCGCGAATTGCGCCGCCTGCAAACGGCCGCCATTTACGACGCGCCGGCAGCGAGGGTGACGAAGTACGATCTCATGAGCGTCCTTAAACGGGATAAAAACACTCCGATTGATATTTATCGTCAGGCTAATGTTCTTTACGAAAAAGAACCAGGACAGGCTTTGCGTGCGCTTTCATCCATCGTCGAACTGCAGCCGCAGGATGACAAAGCCCTGCGCATGACGGGATTTGTTTTGCTGCAATGGGGGCTGTACCAGCCTGCTTCAGAACTTTTTGCGCGTTCCAGGCAGCGACGGCCCTTTGAGCCGCAAAACTACATGCTGGAGGCCCTTGCTCAAACTGCGATGCAGAAAGCTTTTGATGCGGCATTGCTCTATGAGACAGTGTTGCATAACGAATACCAGCGTTTTGATTCGTATGCAAAAATTTCTACGGCGGTCCTCTACAGCGATCTGTTAAAATCGATCAGAGCTTCCGGCCCGGAGAAGCTCGTCGAGCTTATCGATCTGCGCCTCAAAGAGCTCAGTGCGATGCAAACCGGCATTGCCGACAGAAAGCCCGCTAAAGGCAGATTATTGCTTTTCTGGAACCTTGACAATACGGATGTCGATCTGCACGTCAACGAAGGCCCCGAAGAGGTTTCTTATTCGAAAAAAGACTCTGCGACCGGAGGAAAACTGCATTGGGATAATACCGCAGGCCTCGGTCCGGAGCTTTATGAACACCACAGTCTCAGCCAGGAGGGTTTTAGCGTTACCGTTAATTATTTTGGTTCCAGCGCCGTGGAAGGCCAGGCGCCTTCGACGACGCTGGTGGTGGCTTTTCTCTATTACCAAAATAAGATAACGGCCCGCTTTTATACCACGGCGCTCATCGACAAAAAAACCGGCAAAATCGAAATTATGCCCAAATTTCGGCCTTAGGCCGGGACAAGGCCTGCGGCGAATCTCAGACTCAGCGTGAGACAAACGTTGACGCGATGTCTCAAATGCATTTTATGATAAATTTTGACCCCGTTGGACAAGAGGGAATATGAGCAAAAAAAACAGAAAAACCCAACAAAACACGGTGATCCCTGCGTCACCATGGCCCGTAAGCCCCGTCGGCATGTACGATCCGCAGTTTGAGAAAGACTCCTGTGGGGTGGGTTTTATTGCCGATCTCAAGGCAAATAAGTCGCGCGAAATCGTCGAAAAAGGCCTGCAGATGCTCATCAACCTTGAGCACCGCGGCGCGGTCGGCGCCGACCCTGAGACCGGTGACGGTGCGGGCATTCTCATACAAATGCCGCACGATTTCATGAAGATTGCCGCTACTGAAGCGAAGATCACTTTGCCAGCCGCCGGCGAATATGGCGTCGCATTCATTTTTATGCCTCAGGATGCCCCGCTGCGCAAGCAGGTTGAAAACATCTTTGAAAAGATCATCGTTGATGAAGATCTTGAATTTTTAGGATGGCGTAAAGTGCCGGTCGATGACAACGTACCGGGTTATGGCGCGAAGCTTACGCTGCCGTACGTCGTGCATGGCTTTGTCGGCCGCGGCAAGTTCAAAGGTTCTGCCGAAGATTTTGAGCGCCGCCTCTACCTTGTGCGCCGCGTGATTGACCATCGCATTCGCGCGGAACTCAGGCTCCCGCGCGCGCAGTATTATGTGCCGTCTTTCTCGAGCCGCACGATTGTGTACAAGGGCATGCTGCTGGCGGCACAGGTGCCGGCGTTCTTTAAAGACCTGCGCCATAAAGAAATGAAATCCGCGCTGGCGCTGATACACATGCGCTTCTCGACGAACACATTCCCGACATGGGACCTCGCGCACCCGTTTCGCATGATTGCGCACAACGGCGAGATCAATACCTTGCGCGGCAACATCAACTGGATGAAGACGCGCGAAGCCGTGATGGAATCGCCACATTACGGACCGGATTTGAAGCGCATGCTGCCGATCGTTATGGAAGGCCAGTCGGACTCTGCAACGTTCGATACTGTGCTCGAACTGCTTGTGATGAGCGGTCGCTCTCTGCCGCACGCGATCATGATGATGATTCCAGAGGCGTGGTCGAAAAACGATTTGATGTCAGAAGAGCGGCGTGCGTTCTACGAATACCACGCCACGATGATGGAGCCGTGGGACGGCCCCGCTGCGGTCTCATTCACCGACGGCAATGTCATCGGTGCGACGCTCGACCGCAACGGCCTGCGTCCCGCGCGTTACATTAAAACCAAAGACGACATCGTCATTATGGCTTCGGAAATGGGCGTGCTCGAAGTACCGCCCGAAGATATCGTTCTGAGCGGCAAACTCGAACCCGGCCGCATGTTCCTCATCGACCTGTCTGAGCACCGCATCATCTCTGACGACGAGATCAAAGACAAGATTGTGAGGCAGCAGCCTTATGGCAAATGGGTCAAAGACAACATGATCAAGTTTGCCGATCTGCCGCAGCCGAAAGACGGACATACGCCCGAGCATAAGACGATGCTCGAGCGCCAGCGCATCTTTGGCTATACCAAAGAAGATCTGCTGACGGTGATGAAGCCCATGGTCGTCACGGGGCAAGAGGCAATCGGCTCGATGGGTACAGACGCGGCGCTTGCCGTGTTGTCAGAAAAGCCACAGTTGCTTTACCGTTACTTTAAGCAGTTGTTTGCGCAGGTGACCAATCCGCCGGTCGATGCTATCCGCGAAGAGCTGGTGATGGAGCTCACCACGTATATCGGGCCCGAGCAGAACCTGCTAGACGAAACGCCGCAGCATGCGCATCGCATTGAGCTCCCGCACCCGATTCTTGAAAACAACCAGTTGCTGCAGCTCAAAGAGATCGCCGAGGGTGAGTTTTCGGCAAAGGTTTTCAACCTTCACTTCAACCCCATGAAGAAGAACGACATGCGCACGCAGATGGACAGAATCTGCGCAGCTGTGTGTGACACCGTGCGAGCCGGGACGAATATCATCATTTTAACTGACCGCGGTGTGAACAAAGAGATTGCGCCGATTCCAAGCCTATTGGGTGTTGCGGCGGTTCACCATGCGCTGATCAAGGCAGGGCTCAGAACACGTACCGGCATTGTGCTTGAAACCGGTGAGGCACGCGAGGTGCACCACTTTGCCTTGCTGTTGGGTTATGGTGTGAACGCGATTAATCCTTATCTGGCATACGAAACCTTACACGATCTGTACAAGATCGGCTTTATGCCCGAGCTGAAAGAAGAAGCGTACATTGAGAAGAACTACCGTAAGGCGATCGGCAAGGGTCTCTATAAGATTTTCAGCAAGATGGGCATCTCCACTCTACAATCGTATTGCGGCGCGCAGATTTTTGAGGCGGTCGGTCTCGATTCAGAAGTGGTCGAAAGCTACTTTACCGGCACACCGAGTCGTGTTGAGGGGGTGAGCCTCGAAATGCTTGAAGAAGAGGCGCGCCGCCGCCATGATGAAGCTTTTGGCGAGTTGCGTGAAGGCATTCTTGCATCGGGTGGCCTCTATCACTACCGCGTCGACGGCGAGGCGCACCTGTGGAACCCGACAACGATTGCCAAGCTGCAGATCAGCACGCGAAATGCGGACTATAAGACATTCAAGGAATACACAGCAGCAGTCGACAACCAGAACAAACGCCGCGTAACTTTGCGCTCGCTGTTCGATTTTGACTTTGCGGCGAATCCTGTTCCGATCGAAGAAGTCGAACCGGCGAAAGAAATTGTGAAACGTTTCGCGACAGGAGCGATGAGCTTCGGTTCGATTTCGTGGGAAGCGCACACGAATCTCGCGATTGCGATGAACCGCATCGGCGGCAAAAGCAATACGGGCGAGGGCGGCGAAAGTGCCGAACGTTTTGTGACCTTACCGAACGGCGACAGCCTGCGCTCTGCCATCAAGCAGGTTGCGTCGGGCCGATTCGGCGTGACAGCCAACTACCTGATCAATGCCGACGAGCTGCAGATCAAGATGGCGCAGGGGGCAAAACCCGGCGAAGGCGGGCAACTGCCCGGTTTTAAGATTGACCGCATTATCGGTAAGGTGCGCCATTCGACTCCGGGCGTGACGCTCATTTCACCGCCGCCACACCACGACATCTATTCGATCGAAGATCTCAAGCAACTGATTTTCGACCTGAAGAATATCAACCCGCGCGCGCGCATCAGCGTGAAGCTCGTGTCAGAGAGCGGTGTGGGCACGGTGGCTGCCGGCGTGGCCAAAGCGCATGCGGATCATATCCTCATCAGCGGCCATGACGGCGGTACGGGCGCTTCACCGATCAGTTCAATTCAATATGCCGGTACGCCGTGGGAACTAGGCCTTGCCGAAACACACCAGGTGCTCGTGGTGAATGGCCTGCGTGACCGGGTGTACGTCCAGGCCGACGGCCAGATGAAAACCGGCCGCGACGTCGTCATCGCGGCGCTTTTGGGTGCCGAAGAATTCGGTTTTGCGACGGCGCCGCTCGTCACGCTGGGCTGTATTATGATGCGCAAGTGCCATCTGAACACATGCCCCGTTGGTGTTGCGACGCAAGATCCCGAACTGCGCAAAAAATTCAACGGCAAGCCCGAACATGTCGTGAACTTCATGTTCTACATCGCCGAAGAAGTGCGCGAATACATGGCGCGTCTCGGCTTCCGCAAGTTTTCAGAAATGATCGGTCGCACCGAAAAAATCATTACCACTCGGCCGAAAGACCACTGGAAAGCCCGCGGACTGGATCTCAGCAAACTGTTAACCATGCAGAAGCCTGTCTACAAAACCGACCTCTACCGCACCAAAGCGCAGAACCATGAGATCGATAAGCAGATCGACAACCGCATCATCGAAATGGCGAAGCCCGCGCTCGACAAACAGGAGCCGGTGCAGATGCAACTGCCGGTGACAAACGTTGACCGCACTGTCGGTGCAATGCTGTCGGGCGAAGTTGCGAAGCGCTACGGAGACGAAGGACTGCCGCACGATACAATACAGATTTCGATGAAGGGAAACGCCGGCCAGAGTTTCGGCTGCTTCCTGGCAAAAGGCGTGACGCTCAGGCTTGCGGGTCAGGCGAACGACTATTGCGGCAAGGGCCTCTCTGGCGGTAAGCTCGTGGTGCGGATGCCTGAAAAAACGACATATACCGCGCCCGAGAATATCATCATCGGCAATACCTGTCTCTATGGTGGAACCTCGGGCGAAGCATACTTCCAGGGCCGCGCCGGCGAACGCTTTGGCGTGCGCAACTCAGGAGTGCACGCGGTGACCGAAGGCACGGGCGACCACGGCTGCGAGTACATGACCGGTGGCCGCGTCGTTGTACTTGGCACCATTGGACGCAACTTTGCCGCCGGTATGTCTGGCGGCATCGCGTACATCTGGGATCCCAAAAAGGTGCATGAAAAGTTCGTGAACATGGAGCTGGTCGATATTGAAGACGTGAGCGATGAGCGCGATGCGGATGAACTGTTGCATATGATCACGCGCCACAAAGAATACACGGGTTCGTTGCGTGCTCAGGAAATTCTTGCCGACTGGAAAAACCAGATCAGGAATTTCAAAAAAATTATTCCTGGTGAATACAAGAAGGCTCTGGCAGCGCTTGAAGAAGAGGCGTTGAAAGAACTCGAAATGGTCGACGAATCGAAGTTGAAAGTGGGTGCGGCAGGCGCACCAAAGGGTGCGACGCATGGGTAAACCAACCGGTTTCAAAGAATATCCCCGGGAGACGCAGAAGTCAGATTCTGCACAGGAGCGCGTCAAACACTACAAAGAGTTTGAGCACACCTTTGAAACAGAAACGGCGAAGATCCAGGGTGCGCGCTGCATGGATTGCGGCATTCCATTTTGCCATGGCGAAACGGGTTGCCCCGTCGATAACTACATTCCGGAGTTCAACGATCTCGTATTCCGCGGCCATCTCGAAGAGGCTCTCGAAAATCTGCAATCGACGAACAACTTTCCAGAGTTTACCGGTCGCCTTTGTCCCGCGCCTTGCGAAGGTGCCTGCACGCTGGGGATCATTGAACCACCGGTGGCTATTAAGAGCATTGAGCGCTTCATAATCGACAACGGATATAAGAATGGCTGGGTAAAGCCGCAACCGCCGAAACACAAGACTGGCAAACGCGTCGCGGTTGTTGGGTCGGGCCCGGCTGGCATGGCGGCCTCGCAGCAGCTCGCGCGCATGGGACACTCCGTCACACTCTTTGAAAAGAACGAGAAGATCGGGGGACTCATCCGTTTTGGTATTCCCGATTTCAAATTTGAAAAATGGCAGATTGACCGCCGCGCAGAACAGATGGTTGCCGAAGGCGTCGAAATCAAAACCGGTGTTCATGTCGGCAAAGATATTTCGGCCGAAGAGCTGCTCAAAACATACGATGCAGTGGTGCTGTCGGGCGGCGCAGAAGCGCCACGCGATCTGCCGATTCCGGGCCGTGCGCTGAAGGGCGTGCATTTTGCCATGGAGCTCTTGCCGCAAAATAACCGCAGAAATGCCGGCAGCGAAGTTAAAGATCCTATTTCTGCCGCAGGCAAGCATGTCGTCGTGATCGGCGGCGGCGATACCGGTTCTGACTGCGTCGGCACTTCAAACCGCCACGGTGCAAAGCTAATCACGCAGCTGGAACTTTTCCCAATGCCGCCGCTCGAACGCGCGGCTTCCACTCCATGGCCTTACTGGCCGATGAAGCTGAGAACTTCTTCGAGCCACGAAGAGGGCGCCGAGCGTCTGTGGTCGATCAATACGCTGCGTTTCAACGACGACGGCAAAGGCAATGTCAAGAGCCTGTCGTGCACAAGAGTGGAGATGAAAGACGGAAAATTCGTCGATATTCCCGGCTCTGAATTTGAAATTCAGGCTGAGCTGGTGCTGCTGGCAATGGGCTTTCTTGGCCCTGTAAAGAGCGGCATGATCGAACAGTTTGAAAAAGCCGGCATGCAACTCGATCAACGCGGCAATGTCAAAGCCGATTTCGGCGACCATGCGGGCGCGCACCGGACATCGATCGATAAGGTGTTTGCCGCCGGCGATATGCGCCGTGGTCAAAGCCTCATCGTCTGGGCGATTGCCGAGGGCCGCAAGTGCGCGAACGCAGTTAACGCATATCTTTTGCAGGGGAAATAATGGCCGCACCGACTCTCAAACTGCCCGAAACCGAATTCAGGCCGCAGCGCGCTTCGCTGCCGCTGCCAGGCGAAAAGAATATTTTCGGGCTCTATGAGGGACCGATTGCCGATACCACCACTCATGCGTGGGATTTCAACAGCAAATTGCTGCCGCGGCGCCGCGTTGAGCGCAAGGCGTGGATTTACCTCGGTGTGTTCAGCCGTGATTTTTATGCGGGTATGGCGATCGTCGACGCTGGGTTTCTTTCCACTGCATTCAGCTACGTCTATATTCCGGCAGAAAAGTTTTTCATTGAAGATAAAATTTCATTGCCGATGGGGTTTAAGCAAGGGTTCGACGCGACGTTGTCTGACACCTGGCGTCTGGGACGCTATGAGTTTTTGCCCGGCGCCGGCAAAATTGTGGTGAACATCCGCGGTAAGTACGATTTGAGTGCCACGTTCTGGTTTAAAAATAACGGTCTCAGCACTATTGCCCCTTCTGAAAAGAACCGCCCGTTCAATTTTACCTATAAAGAGATGTCGCTGGCATGCGAAGGGGAATTCATCTGCGGTGACCGCCGCCATAAATTTGCCGGCGACTATGGTATTCTCGATTACACCAAGGGCTATCCCCCGCGGCGCACCGAATGGAACTGGCTGTCGATGGTCGGCAAAACCGAATCGGGCAAATCGCTCGCCGTGAATCTGGTCGACAAATTCAACGACAGCATAGAAAACGCGCTGTGGCTCGACGGCAAAGCGCATTCGCTCAGCACCGCGCACTTTCACTACATACGTCCGCCGGAAAAATCGATCTGGCGTATTCTGACGCGCGACAATGTCCTTGAAGCCCGCTTCAGGCCGTTCGGTGCGCGGCACGAAGATCTCAATGTCGGATTTCTCAAAAGCAAGTTTGTACAACCGTATGGAACATTTGACGGACAGATCAAACTCGGCGACGAGACGGAAAAATTTACCGGTTTTGGCGTGACCGAAGACCACCTCGCGGTCTGGTAATGCTTCGACAGGCACCGATGACGGAGATCAAGAGATCACAGCAACTATGACATTCCATGCTACAACCATTCTCTGCGTTAAACGCGGCGCGCAGACTGCGATGGCCGGCGACGGTCAGGTGAGCGCCGGGCAGACGATTCTCAAAGGCAATGCCGTAAAGGTACGCAGACTTTATAACAGCAAAATTCTCGCAGGTTTTGCCGGTGCGACGGCTGATGCTTTCACGCTGCTCGAAAAACTCGAGGAGAAACTGCAGGCGTATGGTGGCAATCTGACGCGTGCGGCTGTCGAGCTCGCCAAGGACTGGCGCACCGACAAGATGCTTCGCCGTCTCGAAGCGATGCTGATCGCAGCGGATAATGAGAAGATATTTCTCCTGACTGGCAACGGCGATGTCATTGAACCCGAAGAAGGTGTCGTGGCGATCGGTTCCGGCGGCAACTATGCGCTGTCAGCTGCGCGGGCGCTCATTGCGCACACTAAAATGCCGGCAGCCGAAATCTGTGAGAATGCCATGAAAATCGCAGCAGATATTTGTGTGTACACAAATACTTCGGTTACACTGGAAATACTCGAATAGTAAAAACCTATGGTGCGCTCAGCGCACCATAGGTTTCAGCGCCTAATCCTGGTCTTCTTTGTTTTGGCCGGGGATGGTTTTTGCCGTCACGTTTTCGGCGTCGAGGTGTACGCGCCAGCCGGCCTCGGTTTTGATAAAAGACAGTTTCTCGTCTTCGGAAAAATACAGAGTGGCCTTATTGCCTTTTTCCACCCGGCGTATTACCTTGGCTGGTGGCAGCATCTCTTTGGGCATCAGAGAAGTTTCGCCGCCGGATGCACCTTCGTTGCGCATCATATAGCCGATAAAGTCTTCCATCGAAAGTTCTTTGAGTTTGGAGACCGGCAGACCGATCTGTTTGGCCATGTGCTCGAAGGCCTGCGCGGCCTGGGGGTTTTCGGGGGTCGCGCTGAACATCTGGCGCATCGTTTCGATTTTCTCTTCGATTTCGCTCAGCGTCTCCTTCGAAAGCACGGCGACGAATGCCTTGGCGTCGCGCTTGAGGTAGGCTTCCTGTGCAGCGGCGAGGGCCGCCTCAGGTGTCTCCAACTTCTTTTTGCCGCAACCGAAGGCAATCACAGCCACCAGACAGGTGCCCAAAACCATACGCATTCTCGCTGATAGCACAGCGAGACAGCATGACAATCATTTAGGGCTGAAAGTCATCCGGCGCCAAAGGCGTCGAATCACTTTCAGCCGGTGTTAATCTAAGAATTGAGGCCGGTAAACACCCCGAAAAACCGGATTCTGCGCCTCGGCATGCCATTGCGCCTCGGGCAGCGCCGTCAGATCTGCAAAGGTGCGGATGCGCAATTCGTCACGGTCATCCCCCGTATGATAAACCAGAAAGACAGAAGCACCAGAGCGCACAACGAGCATGACATGGCGAATTCTCAGTTCTGCGGATTGAAAGTAGAGCAGATCACCGGTCTTAAGGGCGCTTGCTGGCATGCCGCGACCGAGGGGCCGCGAGCGGCTGATGAGTTGCGCGGCATTCAGGTTGTCCTGAGCCCATGCCGGGCGCAGCTGCAGCAGCGCAGCCGGAGGATTAGCCGGAAAACTCCGCATCGCGGGATACTTTTGCAGAAACGCATCGTTGTGCGGTTGCATGGCTTCCCAAAACAGATAGCGCACAAGCCCGGCGCAATCCCGGTTTTTTTTATCCCACCGGTAGTGATTCACTGAGTGCGCTTGCGCACCGGCCGACGGACGATAGTGGTCGCCTGAAAGCTGGTAGTGCGCGTTCGCCCCAGTCGTCTTACGGTTACGGGCAAGCAGGGTTGGCGTGAACACTTCGATGAAGTGCCGAAAGTAGTGCTGGTCAGCCGCCGGCAGCCGCGGCAGAGCGGCAGCTTGCAGGGGGAAAAGAATACTCAGGGCAAAAAAAAGCCCCGCGAATGCGGGGCCCTTTCTTTGATACATCCGCCGGCTTATTGTGGAGCCGGTGCCGCTGGTGCTGCCGGAGCAGCAGGCGCTGGAGCGGGTGCAGTTGCACCGCCCACTGGACGAATCGTAGATTTCGGAGGATTGTCGTCTACAATGAATTCCACTTTCAGTGGCTGTGATTCATTACCGACTTTGTCGACCGCTTTTGCTTCGATGCTGTGAGGACCTTCAGTCTGGAATGTCAGCTTACCGCTGTAAATCTGCCATTCAGCTGCGTTGTCAATTTTCACAAAGATGTTTGCCACACCAGATTCTGCATCTTGTGCTTCAACCATGTAGCTGTTGCTGCGCATTGCATACTGCTTGCCTTCGACATTGATGAAGCGCTTTGCAGGCGTAATCATGACGATCGGGGGTGTGTTTTCCACAAACAGCGAGTTGATGACTGCGAGATCTTCAGGGCTTGCGCCTTGGCCCGGAGTCGAAGTTGAAAAACCACTGAGGTTTTCTGACTTGTTACCGAGGTTGTCGATCGCGCGGTATTTCAGCTGTGCCGCACCTGGTTTATCGAGCACAACGCCGTCTTTGTATGGCTGCCAGTCTGTTCCGTTCACTGAGTATTCAACGCTTTTTACGCCGCTGAAGTTATCCGTTGCACGGATTTCGAGTTTTGTGCCCGGTGCGAGGTATCGCTTACCGTCGATGATGATCGGCGCTTTGTTCAGCGCAAAGTTCATGTACGGGCCAGTGTTGTCGATGATCACGTTGAAGATGTTGTCTTCTTCGCGGTTACCCACACGGTCAACCGAACGATACTGAATCTTGTGCGGGCCTTCTTTTTCGAGTGAGAACGGGTGGCCGTACACGCTGAACTGCTGTACGTCATCTACTTTGTACTCGATAAAATCGAGGTTTGAGATGTTGTCAGTTGCGGTCAGTTCGAACTTCGCCTGTGATGTCGCATACGTGTTCTTGCCGTCGTTGTACAGGTTGCCGACCTGGTTGTCTGCGGTTGCGGGCTTGTCTGCCGGTTTATCCGCCGGTTTGTCAGCTGCAGGCTGTGCCGCACGGTCAGTTGCCGCCGGCGCAGGTGCATCGATTTTACCGTCGCTGGCTTTTTCAGCCTCGTCGACTTTCTTTTCTGCGTCTTGTGCAGCTTTATCTGCGGAATCAAGGCCGGGTTGGTTCAGATCTTGCGCGATCAGCCATGACGCTGATGCAATCATGACCACGAGCGCTATCTTGATGGAGCGTGTGATATTCAGTAGCATAGGTTCCTCTCTCTATTTATTTCCAAATTCAAAACCTCTGGGGATTTATACTTTAACGTTATCGACCCCCGAAGCCTGAGACTTAACTCAGAGCCATAATTTAGCTACATAATGTCAATTTATTTTGTTATTTATGTTCGCCGCGCAGTGAAATTTTGACCGCAGACTCTATCCGTGCTGACATTCAGGGAATGTCGGGGTATTGTACGGCGCGTCACAGAATCCGGAATTCCGCAGAACATGTTCCCGTAATGGAAATCCATAACAGTCATGGGGTTCAGCGCAGGATCAGGCAAGAAGTTGACGCGGCGCCAGATTTGCTTTGAAGAGCCGTTATCTCATGTGCCGCCCGATGAAAATCTCGAACTGATGCGCGGCGCCGAACTTAAAGCCGCCGGGGTTAATATCGCGAACCTGACGCAGAAGGTCGCGAACGGCTTCAGGAGGATCTCAGACGTGCGCAGATCGAGAAAACGAAGCGAAGCTGCAAGAAGAGATTCAGGAATTGAAATCCCGGAACATGCCCGCCGCCTTTCCTGCCGCGCCGAAGGAAATCACGCTGTATGTGAAATCGAATCTTGCCGGGCGTTTTCCGCTCGATTAGAACCACGACGAGGATCAGCTATCGCGCAACCCGATATTGCCATCGCGCTGACCGGCATGGGACTCGATGGCGCGGTAACTCTGCTGGGCAAAAATCCGCAGCTGGAAAAACACCTGCCGCATGTGAACCAGTGGCTGGGAATCAGCGATGCCGTAACGTCGACGCTCGTCGGCGGTACAAGCGATCCCGATCTTTCGGTCGACCGTAAATTTCGCCTGCTGAATATTTTAAATCTGTCGAATGTGTATGAAACCGGGCGTGTCACCAACAATGGCGGCATCGATACGCCGCCGGGCAGGCATCCGATTCATACTTTAAGCGGGGATTAGAAAACGATGTGAATTCTATTTTCTACAACCTCAGGCAGCCCCGCATGGAATGACTACTGGGTTTCCGCGATGATCTGGCCCGATTTGGCGCGGTAGTAGGCAATCTGATCCTCGAGTTTTTTGCGGCTCTTCACCGTTATGCTGTCATCGGTGAATATGAAATTGGTGTTGGTCCTTAGGTTTGCCTCGGTTGTGTCTTTGAGGCGCATGATGCCGCACAGAATCTTGAGCTCGTTCAGCGTGATGTCAAATTTGTATGCGCGGTCCTGACCCGTTTTATCTTTGGTGCGCAGATTCTGGTTGCGCACGAGATTGTAAAGGTACGCGTACATCCGCACCAATGGGTCGGTGATCTTGAAAATGATCAGTCGCTGGTGCGAAAACCAGATGCGCCGGGCCATGTTCTCGAAAATTTTCTGTAGTACACCTTCCGCCACACTCGAGACAAGCTGCTCGGGAGTAATGCGGATCAGAGTAGAATCCTTCGTGGTGATCGCTGAGCCCATGCGCGGCGCGTTTTCGATGAATGCCATCTCGCCAAAAAGCTCGCCCGCGCCGAGAACGTCGATGATAAATTCTTCCCCGCGAACAATCCGCATCATCTTCACCGAACCTGCCAGCACGACGAAAATATCGCGACCCATCTCGCCTTCAGAAAAGAGCATGGTATCGGCGGATACCGCGGTACCGCGCGGGGCAAAGTCGACATGTTGGTAGGCATCTTTGACCTGTGGCCAGAGATTCTGAGCAGTGCTGAGGTGCGCGCCGTTATTTTTCTCGGCCCACTCAATGTATGCTTTCAGCGCACGCGCAGCGTAGTGCGGTTTTTGCCAGTCGATATATTTCTGCACCAGCGCCATGAGCACTTCGGGTGAGATATTGCGGTCTTCAGGATTGTCGAGTTTCGACAGGTGCAGCTGTATCGTGCGCAGTTCGCGCGAGTAGAGACGCAGCATTTTGAGCGCGAGGTCAGGTTGAGCCTTGAGATAGCTGCCGATCATCGAAACGGGTATTTCTGCCACCTGCGCGTCGGTCGCAGCATAGATCGTGACCAGAAAATGGTGCCCGGTGAGCGCCGAGACAAGCCCAAAACTGTCACCTGCCTCAAAGCGCGACAGTACCTTGTCGCTGAGCCGGTGTTCGGTATCGATCGCCAGCGTGCCCTTGCGCACAATGTAGAAGAGCCCTGGGTTGGAGGCGTTCTGAATGACGACAGTCGAGCCGGCTTTGTAGTCCTTAATCTTAATGTCCAGCATGCGCTTTAACAAAGTATCGGCAATTGCCGCCGCGATGTCGAATGCAAATCGATCCCCTATTGTAGGCGACATAATATCTGAATCCACAGGAATGGTTCATTCTAACCCCGTCTTTACAGGATATTCATGGCAAAACCCGCTAAAAAAGAAGAAAAAAAGCCCGCAAAAGCAAAGGCGCCCGAAGAGGCGACGATGCACGGACACGTATCTGAAGAGTATAATGCCTCCAAGATTACGGTTCTCGAAGGCCTCGAGGCGGTGCGCAAGCGCCCGGGCATGTATATTGGTTCGACCGACCTGCCCGGTCTGCACCACATGGTGTATGAGGTTGTGGACAACTGTATCGATGAGGCGATGGCGGGTCACTGCGACACGGTTGACGTGGAAATTTCTAAGGGAAATATCATCAGCGTTTCCGATAACGGCCGGGGTATTCCCGTGGATATCCACCCGAAAGTGGGCGTATCGACGGTCGAAGTGGTTTTGACCAAGCTACACGCGGGTGGTAAATTTGGCGATGGTGCTTACAAGGTGTCGGGCGGTCTGCACGGTGTGGGCGTGTCGGTGGTGAACGCACTGTCCGAATGGGTTGAGGTCGACGTGCATCTCAACGGCAAACTGCACCACATCCATTTCGATCGCGGCAAGCCCAAAGCACCGCTCAAGGTGAAGGGGCCGAGTAAAAAACGCGGCACGACCGTAACCTTCATGGCAGACCACGAAATCTTTGATACGCTTGACTATCGCTATGACACTTTGTCATCACGCCTGCGCGAACTGGCGTTTCTGAATAAGAACCTGAAGATCACGATTCGTGATACGCGTGAAAAAGAAGTTAAAGAGCACGTATTCCAGTACAAAGGCGGCATCGTCGAATTCGTCAAGATGCTCACCGAAAAGAAAAATCCGCTGCAGAAAAAGCCGATCTACGCTGTGCAGCAAAAAGACGGCATCCAGGTCGAACTCGCGATTGAATATTGCGATACTTACTCAGAGCAGATTTTCACTTTTGCGAATGCGATCCACACCCGCGAAGGCGGCACGCACCTCGAAGGTTTCCGCACGGCACTGACGCGCGCGATCAACGAGCAAAAGAAAAAACTGGGTTACGACAAAAAAGTTGAAGAGCCACTGACGGGCGACGACGTGCGCGAAGGTCTTGTGCTCGTGCTCGCGATTCTAATACCCAACCCGCAATTTGAAGGGCAGACAAAAATGAAGCTGGGCAACGGCGAAGTGAAGGGGATTGTCACTTCGATCGTTTACGAAAAGCTCACGGAATATTTCGACGAGAACCCTGCCGATGCGAAACGTATTATTGAAAAATGCATGCAGGCTGCGCTCGCGCGTATTGCCGCGCGCAAAGCGAAAGAGCTCGTACGCCGCAAGAGCGCTCTCGAGGGTGCGGGTTTGCCGGGTAAACTCGCCGACTGTTCGGCGCGCGAACCGAAAGATTCTGAACTGTTTATTGTCGAGGGTGATTCGGCGGGTGGTTCTGCAAAGCAGGGCCGTAACCGCCACTTCCAGGCGATTCTGCCGCTCAAGGGTAAAATTACCAACGTCGAGAAGACCAAGCTCGATAAGATTTTAGGCGACGGCGAAGTCGCCGCGCTGATTTCGGCAATTGGGTGTGGCATTCAGGCAGAGTTTAATCTCGATAAGGCCCGCTACCACAAGATCGTTATCATGACCGATGCGGATGTAGACGGTGCGCACATACAGACGCTGCTGCTGACATTCTTTTTCCGCCACATGCCGCAATTGATCGACAAGGGTTATCTCTACATCGCGCGGCCACCGCTCTACCTGATCACGCATGGCAAAGAAAAGCACTACGCGTACACTGATCAGGAAAAGAACAAGATACTGAAGGGTTTTAAGGCCGAGTCAAAGTATATTATCCAGCGTTATAAAGGGTTGGGTGAGATGAATCCCGAGCAGTTGTGGGAAACCACTATGGATCCGGCGCGCCGGGTGATGATGCAGGTGTCGGTCGACGACGCAGTCATTGCCGATGAAACTTTCATCATTCTGATGGGCGACGAAGTCGAGCCGCGCCGCAAGTTCATCGAAGACAACGCGAAGAAAGTCGAAGAGCTCGACCTATAAAAAATCAGACCTGCGCGCAGCGCAGGTCTGATTTCTAACTACTGTATTCCCGCTCTCACATAGTTGCGCAGGTGCGCGCCTGCACCTTCCATCAGCTGAATGATTGTGGTGTTGAGTTCTTCGAGCGATTTGCTGTCCTGGATCGGTAATTGGTTGCCGTCAGAAAAACTCTGCAGCAGATTTGACTGGTCGATCAGCTCATCGACTTTGTCTGACAGGCTGTAGCTTTCTTTCGAAGTGACATCGACGAGATAGTCGTCGTTGAATTTTGCATAGGTCTTGTCTTTCTCCACTCTTTGCATGCTCAGTATGAACGGATGCTGCAGGTTTTTCTGCGAGTAGGCCCTGGCCAGCATTGAGCGGTGGTAGTTTTCAATGGTTGTGTGTCGTTTGGAGATTCGGTCGATCGCGTCGGTCTTGGCCTTGTCGAAACCGACCATGGCCTTGATGTTGATCCACAGCATACCCACCGTGCCGTATGTCGGCAGCACCCTGGCGTGGTAAGGTTGCGTCAGGTCAGCGACGTAGTGCAGGCCCCAGCCGAGAAAGCGGTAACCCCAGTACGGATGCCCGGTTTTGAACGCAAAGCGCGCGAGGCTCGTGTACTGGTGCACCCGGTAGCGCGGGTATGTCTTCTTGAGAAAACCCGCGGCCATAAAGATGATTCCCGATTCATGGTAGTAACCGATGTGGAACGGTGCCTGAGTGCCATAATACAGTTTTGCATCGCCGAAGGACTGCGTGCCGAAGCCATAGTCTTTGCCGAACTGTTCGCCGTTGTCGGAGAACAGGTTAATATCGAGACCAAAATCGGGCTCATCGCCTGCGGTCGAAACAACTTCGAGCGGACTGACCATGTCACCTTTACGAACGTCGTAGAAAGAATAGACACCCTTCAGATCCTTTTCGCCGAATATGCTGACGGTGTTCGGGTTGGATGGTTTGCCCGCAAGCGGCCGGCCGGGCAGCGCCTGCAGAAAATAGCCTAGCGGTGTGCCGGTGTTCACGCGCAGCGCGCGCAGAAAATTGTTGCGGATTGTCTTTGCGTCACCGCCCTTAAATGTCAGTGCCTCGGGTTGTGGCGCAGATTTTGCGTATGTCAGCCTCGCGTCGTTTTCGATCTGCGCCATCAGCGCGATCAATCCTTCCTGTTCTTTGAGCAGAAAATCTTCGAGTGCTTCGACCTTGACTTTGGGCGCGCCAGAGAGTTCTGGCAGCGCTTCGAGCGCCGGGCGGTTGAACAGGTAGTGGTTCGACCATGGAAAAGCGGCGGATGTCAGCAGCAATGCCAGCACGCACACGGATACAGGACGTTTCATGGTTAACAATCCGACGCGCAGGCGCGCAGTCAAGAGATAAGGAAGTCAGGGATAGAGACCCTTGCCCCTGAGGTAATCGGGAAACATCGGCAGATTCTGCATAGGCGAGAACCAGCCGTGCTCCTGCCCTTCGTTGAAGCGGATGCCGTAAACAGAGGTGTTGAGCGAGTTGCGGGCAAATTCGACGGCCATCTCTGGCGTCATGGTCATGAACAGGGTCTTGCCCGAGGCATCCAGGTTTTGGTTGCGTGTGGCATAAAACTGCAATTTGTCGGTGTCGGTAAATACCAGATACCACACTTTTTCGTCGATCAGCTGCGCCGCAGGCTGGCCGGCCGCCATGCTGTTCGGCGTCATCAGGAAATACCATTCGGGCAGACGGAACAGCGACGACCAGAGTATATCGCCTTTTTCGCGGTCCACGCTGCCATCAGGCAGAAAGGTATCGCGCGCAAGCATTACGAAATCGGGTTTCTCCATAGCCAAGTTTGATTACAGCGGGATGCAACGCGAGCAAAAAAAGCATTCATAGGCCCCGAATTAATTCGGGGGCTATGTATGTCGATAATACCCTATGCCCCGATCTGTCCCGATTCCCGGAATCACACCCCTCGCGGCTCAGGGCATTGACTTTGAGGGGCGGATATTTGCGGAACCGGCTCACGCTCTGCGCAGCGATTTCCAGCGCGACCGCGACCGTGTCGTACACTCGAAATACTTCCGCCGGCTTGAATACAAGACGCAGGTGTTCGTCAACCACCTCGGCGATAATTTTCGCACGCGGCTGACACATTCGATCGAAGTCGCGCAGATTGCGCGTACGGTGGCCCGCTCCCTAGGGCTCAGCGAAGATTTGACCGAAACGGTGGCGCTTGCACACGACATGGGACATCCGCCTTTTGGGCATGCGGGTGAACGCGCGCTGCACGAGAAGATGAAGCAGTACGGCGGCTTCGACCACAATGAACAGACGCTGCGGATTGTCACTGTGCTCGAAGAGCGTTACCCGGAATTCGCGGGTTTAAATCTCACGCGTGGCACTCTGGCGAGTCTGCAAAAACATGCGACCCGGCCGAAAGGCGCCGATTCGGGCGATAGCACACCCTACGGCCATGCGCTGGAAGCATTGATTGTCGATATCTGCGATGAGATTGCCTATAACAACCACGACATCGATGATGGTCTTGAAAGCGGGCATTTGCAGCTCGCGATGCTTGACGAGGTTGAACTATGGCGCCTGCACATCGCTGCGGTGAGCGAGCGATACCCGCAGGTAAAACCGAAGATACGCATTCGCGCGACAATACGCGCGATGATCAATGAGATGGTCTCGAACCTGATTGAAAACTCACGCCAGATGCTTGCGCAATCGGGTGTGAAAAACTTCGCCGATGTGCTCGCCTATAACGGCAGCGCAGCTAATCCGCCGCTGATCGCCTTTTCACCCGAGATGGATGCGCGCGTAAAGCAGCTCAAACAGTTTTTATTTAAGAATCTCTACCGCCACGCGGACGTGGTGCGCATGAACGAGCGAGCGACGCAGATTATTTTTCGCATCTTTGATTTTGCGAAAATGGACCCGCGCATGCTGCCGCAGGACTATTATGACCGCATCGAGGCGATTGGCGCCGAACGTGTGATCGCCGACTTTATCGCGGGTATGACCGATCGGTACGCTTTGCAGTGGAACAGCGAAATATTAGGCACTTAGAAATACACATGCCCGATAAAAACAAACTGTTTGTCCCCCAGCCAGTCGAAAGGATTCACGAGCCCGTCTGATTTGATCTGCGAAGCCGTGACGCGCCACGGCACACGGTATTCGAAATACAGCTTCATGACTGTGATTGGTATCAGCTCGAAGCCCAGACCGAAGCGGCCGCTCTCATTGCCGCGCGAAGACAAATCCGCATCGTGGAAGTGGTGGTTGACCTTCAGGTTAACCCCGTTCAGTACGAGATAACTCATTTCGAGAAAATTGGCCGAGAAGTTGCGGTTGTTCGTGAGCGCTCCTGAATACCGGCCGAACGCATATTCGCCCATGATCATGAGCGGAAATTTGAGCCAGATGCGGCCGAGATTGAGATAGAAGTCTGTGGAGAATGCGCTCAGATTACCGCCATAATCAGCAGTACGCGATTTCATCATGAACGAAGCTCCCGCGCCCCATAACAGATCTCGCCAGCCGCCATTCACTGCGGTGCCAAAGCCCTGCGGATTGATCGTAAAGTCCTGGTTCGTTTCGCCGGGCGCGCGACCGCCGTTGTTTGTGAACGCAGACACCGTCAGGTAAGGGTAGTTGGCGGCGAAACCCGCTTCGGCGCCAAGCACCGAGCTGTACTTGCGGCTTAAATCCATTTCAAAGTTTTGCCTGACCGGCGCGGTATGGTCTTCCTGCCGTACTCCGAAAGACGGCTGAAAGATGCCGCCGCGGAAAAATATCTGGTACGGCAATTCATGGTACATCAGGTATGCGTTGCGTACCGTGTACATTTCACCGGCGGTGCGCGGCCGTGCCGATGCGGCGCTCGAGGCCTGACCCACGAGCCCCAGAGTCGAAGCCACGGTAAAGTGCTCAATCGGGTGGTAGCGCGCACCCACGTCAAACTGCATCGGAAAAACCGTATTGAGCGTGTCTGTCTTAACATACGCGAGGCGCATGTCGCCACCGATCTGGAATTTCGGGTCGGCATTCAGGTTGCCGTAGATACCGAATTCCGGTGAGTAGGTACGTTGGGGCGCTCCGGTCGCCGATTTGCTCTGGTGGGCGATACCGAATACCGTCGGGTCTGCCCAGGTAAAATCGGGTGGAGTTTCGTGTGTGTGAAACTTTGCCGGCCGTGTGTCTTTGATCTCCGCAACTTCCGCTCTTTTTTCGGGCTGTGGGGCCGCGGAAGGTTTTGCATTCACTTCGGGTTTGTCTTTTAGCCAATCGATCAGATTGGAAATATTACGGTCCTGATCATGCCATGGCCGTAGTTCATTGTTGAAGATCGGTAGTGACGCGTTCGCGAGGTATCTGCCCGCCGCGGTGCGCATGCCGCCACCACCCGGGTCGACGTGGCAGGTCATACACGACAGGTTGCACTTGC
>CAYHJO010000029.1:0-1887 GCA_964356715.1 uncultured Turneriella sp.
GCACCCGCTCTATATCCTCGATGAACCCACAGCTTCACTCGACCCGCTGATGGCAGTATTCGTCAGCGATCTTATCAAAGATGTGATCGCCGCGGGCTCGACCGTAATTTTTACGACGCACATAATCTCTGAAGTCAGACAGATTGCAGACAGGATCATCGTCCTGGACAGCGGGCGAGTCATTAACGACGTTGCGCTCGGAGATTTTGTCTTGCCCAATACCGAAGGCGGGACGTACCGGGGCATGGATGCATTCGAAGCCGCGCTGATCGGGTTGGTAAAATGAGTACGCGAGTCGCCGCGGCAAAATCCAGCCTGCTGATTCTGCTGAAATTCGAGATACTCGAAAATATCCGCAACGGTTGGATATATCTGTATTTTTTCGTTTCGTTTGCCGGTGCCGCGGCAATAATGCAGCTTTCGGCCGATGAGCCAATCAAGGCAACGGCGAGCCTGCTCAGCTTGTCTTTGCTGATGATTCCGCTGTTTTCGCTGCTTTTCAGCGGACTGGCGTTTTCCGAATCCATGCCCTTTCTGGAAACGGTGATTGTCCGGCAGGTTTCTCGCAGAGACATCTACATTTCAAAGTTTTTCGGCCTTGGGTTGGGCATGGGCGTCGCCTATCTGACGGCTTTCATGCTCGCCGCGCTGATTTCATTCCGCCACGCGCAATTTCTCTCAGCGTTCATTCTGATGCTGATCCAGGGATTTCTGATGCACTTCATCTTCTGCGCGCTTGCCATGGCGATCGCGGGGCTTGTCAGACGCAGGGAGGTTCTGATCGCTCTGCTGTTAATCGTCTGGTTCTATTTTTATATCATCTATGATCTCATCATCATGACTGTGGGCGTTTTATTTGGTGATTATCCTATTGAGGGTGCTGTTCTGGGTCTGTTTTTCCTGAACCCGCTCGACCTGATGCGGATGATTATTCTGCTAAATATCGACTTGTCTTCACTTCTGGGATTCGGCGCGGCGCTGTTTCAGAATGTTTTTGGCGGAGTGACAGGAACGCTGACAGCGATTGCTGTTTTGGTCGCGTGGATTGCAATGCCGTTCTTTCTTGGTCTGCGGCTTTTCCTGAGAAGAGATCTTTGAACACGCGGACACGCGATTTAATATCTGCCGGGGGGAGGGCTTAGGGTATAAAAAAACCCGCCTTTCGGCGGGCTATTCTCCCTTAGGAGTCCTTCACCTCGATACGCCCTTCGGGCTACTCGGTGCAGGCTCCATCTCTTTCTTAGTGAAGACAGGAGCCTGTCCCGAGTGATTTGCCCGGTAGGGCAAATCGTATCGAGGGACAGGGTTAGTTCATAGGAGTGACTTTCTGAACGCTGGCTACTGGCACGCGTACCTGGCCATCCACAGTCTGGATAGTCATTTGGTCGCCTTGCTGGTTGAAGTAACCTACGTACTCTTTACCATTTTTAGTCTGGATCTTGGCGATACGGCCGTATTTAGCCTTGATATCGGCCAGAGTCAGTTTTTTCACTTCTGGTTTTGCTGCTGCAGCTTCTGTCAGTGAAGCAGATGTAGATGCGCCTGTTGCGTATTTTTCAACAGACTCAGGAACTACAACTTTGCCGCTCGCCGGAGCGATTTCAACAGTGTTCATCGCCTGCAGGCTTGATTTCTCAGCTTCAGTGATTTCTGTTGGCTTCGCTACGTGAGTTGCATCAGCTTCGATTTTCTGGCCGGCTTCAACAACGGTTGCTTTCGCCAGTTCTTCTTTAACTTCTGCAGGTGTTGCGTTTGCTTCAACATGAGCTACAGCAACTTTACCTTCGAGGAGCTTGATTTTGGTGGTTTTGCCGTTGCCAACTTCGAGCTCAAACGATGTACCGCGCACACCCGCGACAGCGGTTGGCGTTTTGATTGAAAACTCTG
>CAYHJO010000029.1:1897-28258 GCA_964356715.1 uncultured Turneriella sp.
AAACTCTGACTGGCCTTTCGCAATTTTGCTGAAAGAACTACCGGTGTTCTGTGACAGTTCGATAACGGGCTTGCCGCTTTCGTTTTTGCTCAGATTCGCGATAGACAGTACAGAGTTAGCTTTCAGAGTGATTGAAGCAGCACTCGAAAACTGCAGAACTGCCATTGAGTTGTTTTTCACTTCAATAGTAGCGTCTTTGCTCACGGTTTGGCCGAGAGTTGCAGGTTTTCCGCTTACCAGTACGTCACCTTTGACATAGGTAAACTTGGCTGAATCAAGACTTGCTTGTTCTTTTTTTTCACCGCAACCGACTGCCACCAGGGCAACCACTGCGGTAGAGATAATGAGATTTCGCATATGTTTAAATCCTCCTACCAGATTCTTTACGTCTCACTGATACCTTACAGCTTCGACCACAAGTGTCCATAAAAAAATTCAATTTTTTACCTGACTTTACAGTGCTTTCTGAATGGGGACATAATCGGCAGCCTTTTTTTGCGCTGGTCGATTTTGACGGCCGGCTGGCAGCGGGCCGGCTTGAAGCAGGTTTTTACCCTGCAAAACCAGGGTTTTTTGCAGGGCGGATGGATCTCGGCGGAAAAGAGTTGCAGTTTCGATTCAATTTTGCGGCGCACAGCACGGAATCTGCTGCACCTGCTATGGAATTTCAGAGCAAGCCGACTCTCGCAGTGATCAGGCCACCGCAGAAAACCAGGGCTTTGAGCGTAATCCGCAGGCTGCAAAGCAGTCTGGCCGAAGGGAAATCTTATTTGGTAAACTATTGTTCACAGACAACTGTGTCAGTTGATTGCCCTATTGCATCATTATATACTCAGTCTGCGGCACCCTATACCGTATGGCTCGCCGATGAATTTCTGGCATTTTCCCCCGAATCTTTCGTCACAGCTGTGGAAAACCACATCAGCACGACGCCCATGAAGGGCACCGGCTTCGACTCAGCCTCGCTTTTGGGCGACCCCAAAGAGCAGGCCGAGCACGCGACCGTCGTCGATCTGCTGCGCAACGATCTCGGCCGTGTCGCCCGCGACATAAAGCTGGGTGATTACCGCTACCTTACCGCAATACCGCAGGCTGATGGCCGCACGCTTTACCAGACCAGCACAGAGATCCATGGCACTCTGCCCGCCGACTGGCGCAGTCATATCGGCGAATGGCTGCCGAAACTGCTGCCCGCCGGCAGTGTGACGGGGGCGCCCAAAACAGAAACGGTCGATCTGATACGCCGCGTCGAAAGCGAAGCGCGCGGATTTTTTACCGGGGTCGCCGTGCTGTTCGATGGCGAGAGTCTTTACAGTTGCGTCCTGATTCGTTTTCTTGATCTGGCAGGGGAAACGCTCAAATTCCGCAGCGGCGCGGGGATCACCATCTACAGCGACGCAGAACAGGAGTACGCGGAGATCTTGAGTAAGGTTTACATTCCACTATGAAATTCATCGAATCCATTTGCCTCGCAAACGGCGAGCTCAGAAACCTTGACTGGCACCAGCGCCGCCTCGAATTCACGACACTGGCGCATTATGGCTATTCTGTCCGCATAGATCTCGCAACACAACTCGCAAGGCGCGCATTTCCAGCAGTAGGATTGTTTAAACTGCGCGTGACATATGCCCGGGAGCTCGAGTCGATCGACGTGGACCCATACCTGCGCCGCCCGGTGCAGCGCCTTGAGCTTGTTGAAGCTGACGGTCTCGACTACCGTTTTAAGTACGCCGACCGCCATGAACTCGATGCGCTGCGGCAGAATCTTGCGATCGGCTGCCAGCCCATCATTGCACAGCATGGCTGCGTCGCCGATGCGACTTACGCGAATGTGTGTCTCTTCGATGGCCAGCGCTGGCTGACACCCGAAAAACCTCTGCTCGCAGGCACAGCGCGCGCCGCGGCGCTTTCGGCGGGAGAGATTTTTCCAGCTGTAATCACGGCGCAGGATTTTCGCGCGGGCAAATATGCGAAATTGAAATTGATCAATGCTATGAATATATTTTCCGAGGCACAGGAGATCTTTTTGTAGAGACACCCCGCCGGGGTGTCTCTACAAAAAGACATAAACTATGAAATTCCACACATTCGATATTGCCTTTCCCGGTGCCGGGCCCGTGTGCGCGACCGGCGGGCAAATATTCTTAACGCGGCGTATATTCATCACAGTCTGACATCCGCGGAGTAAACATGGAAATTCTGTACATTGCAATCAGTCTCCTGGCCGGTCTCGCATTTGGCCTCGTGATCGGCCGCCTTTCGGGCAAGGCCGCGGGCGTGGTCGCAACGACGGAGAACCTAATGTTGCGCGAACGGCTGCTGAAACTCGAGGGAGAGCAGGGTGCGCTCGTGCAGAAAATGCAGGACGAATTCAAAAATATTGCGAACCAGGTGCTGGTCACGGGTTCACGCCAGGTGCAGGACGATGCGCAGAAACAGCTGGCGACTCTGTTGAGTCCGCTGCAGAATAAACTCGGCGAATTCCAGAACCGCCTCGAGCAGACCTCGACTGCGCAGGGGCGTGACAGCGCGGCGCTGAAAGAGCAGATCCGTTCGCTGACAGATCTCAATAAAAATGTCGGCGAAGAAGCGCGCAGGCTTGCGGACGCTCTCAAAGGCGATGCGAAGGCGCGCGGCAATTGGGGCGAGATGGTTCTCGAACGTCTGCTCGAAGTTGCGGGTCTCACCAAAGGCACACACTATGAGACACAGGTGACGCTCAAAAGCGACGGCGCGGATTTCAGGCCCGACGTGATTGTGCGCCTGCCGGACCAGAAGGACATGGTGATCGATTCGAAAGTTTCGCTTGTGCACTACGAGCAGATGTTTGCGGCGGGCAGCGAAGAGGCGCGGACCGCATTGCGCAAAGAGCACCTGCTGCGCATCAAAAAGCATATCGATGAGCTGGGCAAAAAAGATTACAGCGCTCTCGAGGGCGTAAACAGCATCGATTTGGTCTTTATGTTTGTGCCCGTCGAGGGAGCTTTTCTCGAAGCATTAGCCGCGGATAATCTGCTCTATGATTACGCATTCGGCAAGAATGTCGTCATTCTCACACCCGGTACGTTACTGGTAACGCTCCGCCTCGTAGCGCAGATGTGGCAGCAGGATAACCAGAACAAAAATGCGCTCAAAATCGCGGTTGAAGGCGGCAAACTGTATGATAAATTTGTCGGCTTTGTCGAAGACATCCAGCGCCTCGGCAGCCAGATGGAGACCACGCGCAAGACGTATGACGAGGCCGTGCGCAAGCTCAATACCGGGCCGGGTAATCTTGTCGCGCAGACGGAGAAATTGCGCGAATTGGGCGCGAAGGCCAGGAAAAAGCTCGCTCTGCAAAGCGAAGACAATGAAAATTAGTTCTTTTCGGCGCACGCGCGCGGATTAGACTCAACTCGGCTTCAGACCAAGATGCGCGCCAACGACTGGGAAAATAAACTTGCACGGCGACTTGCGTGGATCACGCTTGCAGGCGGAGTTGTGAGTTGGACGCTGCGGCAAGTTCGCCTGGGCCTGTACCCTGATGCGCTGAATTACTACCTCGGCGCATTCCTCTTAAGTATCCTGCTATTATTGTTTTTCCGGCGCGATCAGCGCGTGATTATCGGCGCGCTGGTTTTCAACATGGTTTTCATCGCCGCGTGGGTCATCGTGACGTCCATCGATCACCGCCCGCGTCCCGGCCCCGTGCTTATTCTCGTTACGGCCAGCACTCTGGCGGCCGCTTACTACGGATTCGTTTTTCCGTTTATTCTTACTGTGCTGAGTACCGCGGGCATGCTATTGTTTGGCTATTATTCGCCAGGCGCAAAATCGCTGCCCCTGGAAGGATTGCCGGCCGGCATGACACAATTTACGAATTGGGCCAGCACAGCGGCCGGCTATGCGACAATGAGCACTCTCTCGATTGCGCTTGTGTCGTACGCGGTAGGTAAATTAAAAGATAGCCTGCATAATCTGCAGGTGGCTTTTGCTGCATCAGAAAAACAGAAACAGGTTCTTGCTGACAAAGAGCGCCTGCTGATGCTTTTTACCGAGTTGTCGTCCGATTATGTCTATCAGATCGACCTGCAGCATCCCGATCTCGTTCCCGAAGTTTTTGCGGGCGCGTTTCGGCGTACAACCGGTTACGAGCCGGAAGAAATTCGCGGTAAGGGGGGCTGGATGAGCATTGTACACCCCGATGACCGTGAGCGGCTGACTAAACTAGTCCCGCGCCTGCTCGAAGCCACAAGCCTGGTTTCGGAATATCGTATTATATCGGCGGCGGGAAAAACCGTCTGGCTACGCGACATTGTGAAGCCGGTGCGCGACGAAGAGACCGGTGCGGTCGTAAAGCTGCTCGGCGCTGTGAACAATATTACGGAGCGCAAGTCTGCGGAGCAACAGGTCGAGAACCTGGCCTTTTACGATCCGCTGACGGCTTTGCCCAACCGCCGGCTGCTGCTCGATCGGCTCGAACAGGGTCTCGCGCTCAGCGCGCGCACGTTGTTTTATGGGGCCATACTTTTTATCGATCTCGACCATTTCAAGGATCTTAACGACACCAGCGGCCATGAAGCCGGAGACCAGTTACTGATTCAGCAGGCGCGGCGCCTCGCGCGCTGCGTGCGCGAAGGCGACACAGTGGCGCGTCTGGGAGGCGACGAATTTATTGTCATTCTCGGCGAGCTCGCACCAGCTGCGGATGATGCGGCGGGTACTGCCTCCGAAGTGGCACAACGCATTACTGAAGCGCTGGCGCGACCGGTTTCGCTGACGCACCGGATGATGACCGATTACGAGAATACCTGTAGCATCGGCGTGGCGATGTACCGCGGCCATGAGGTAACAATCGACGAGCTGCTGCGCCGCGCCGATCTGGCGATGTATCAGGCCAAAGCCGACGGCCGCAACGCGTTTCGTTTTTTCGATCCCGACATGCAGCGATTGTTATCGGAGCGCCTTGCGCTCGAAGATGACCTGAAGCAGGCGCTGGCGCAGCGGCAGTTCCATATCTATCTGCAGCCGCAATTCACCGCTGAAGGCAATGTCGTGGGAGCCGAAGCGTTGTTGCGCTGGCAGCACCCGACAATGGGGATGATGGCTCCCGAAACCTTTATGGCGATTGCCGAGCGCACGGGGGTCATTCTCGAAATCGGTAAGTGGGTTCTCGAAGAGTGCTGCGGCCTGTTGCACAATTGGTCACGGATCGAAAAAGGCCGGCACCTGAATCTTGCCGTCAATATCAGTCCACGGCAATTCAGGCAGCGTGATTGCGGACTGATAGTGCAGGATGTGCTGCGCCGCACCGGGGCCGTTGGTTCGCAACTGGAGCTGGAACTCACAGAAAGTCTCGCCAGTGATAATATGGAGGAGACGATCACAAAAATGCGTGTCTTGCGGGATTTGGGGGTGGGCATGGCGCTCGATGATTTTGGCACCGGCAATTCATCGCTGGCGAACCTCAGACAATTACCACTGACGCAGCTGAAAATCGACAGGTCATTTGTGCGCGATATTACCACCGACGCCGGCGATGCGGCTCTCGTGCAGACCATAATCGGTATGGCGCACAACCTGAAACTCCGCGTGATTGCCGAATGGGTCGAAACAGAGGCGCAGCACCGTTTTCTCGAACAGAACGGATGCCGGCTTTTTCAGGGTTTTTTTTTCGACAGACCGATGCCGGTGGACGAGTTCGAACGCAAATTCGTTATGTGATGCGACCGGCCATCCCGAATGATTGACGGGCTAATTGAAGAACACCTTCTACCCCCCAAGATACCCCTATGCCAGCACTGCCAGACTCGATAGAGATACGCCTGCCGAAAAAGGCTATTGCGGGTAACGTCGTCGAAATCCGCTGGAGCGCCGGGCCCGTCAGTTGCCATACATCCTTCAATCTGCGCATGCGCTGCCCGTGCGCAACCTGCCGCGATTCGCATAACGCCGACCCAAAAGCTATTCGGGGTTCAGGGGCCACGGATGGCCCGGAGGCCGCGCAGGCATGGAAGCCGGTGCGCGGCCCCAAAGGCGTACCGCCGATGGTTGAGGTGACACAGTTCGACTGGGTCGGCAACTATGCGGTGAATTTTATCTTCAACGACGGGCATAATACCGGCATCTACACGTATAAGTTTATGCGCGAAATCGACGAATCGGCCAATGAAGTTTGAGCCGCCACCGGTCTTATTACACGCACAGCGTTTCGTCGGCACACTCAGGCTGCGCGCACGGCTGAAATACCTGATCATTGCGGTCAGCTGTGTCGTGGCGTGGCAAATACTCGATTATCTGCCGAATTTCTTTTTCGACGGCAAGGCGTTTCAGGCGCGGCTCGAAGAACACCTCGATGCCAGCAAACTCGCGATTTCATATCAGGGCATCGATGTGAGTTTGTTCCAGGGCGTACGCATCATCGGAGTGCGCGTGTCGTTTGACCGTGACTTTTCGCGCGGGCGTTAGCTGCTCGAGGCGCCGGCCGTCTTTGTGCGCATACCGCTCGGTTGGGTTCGCCCCGAACGCGACTGGCTTTCGCACGCGCGCGTCATCATCGAAGAAGGCAAAATCGGCTACTGGATCACCTCCGAAGGTGCCGACCAGACGATGCTGACGCAGGTGCGCAGTCTGTTACAGGATAAACTGAGATACCACGTCGAGTGCCACAACTGCAGTTTTTTCCTGAACGTGAAAGACAACAGTTACTTCCAGGAAGTGACTCCGGTGCAGAAGCTGCATTTCACCGTCAACCACGCAGGCAAAGAAGTACAGACGCTGGTGCGCTATGAAAGTTCAGTCATTGGCGACGGCGATTTTTTCGGCAAATTTGCGGCCTGCGATTCTCTTGCCTGCGACGACCTGCAGGGCTACTGGTATTTCAAGCCGTCGAACCTGAAGCTTGCGCTGCTCAACAATTTCCAGAAGGAGTTCGATATTTCTTCTGGAGTCGCTTCAGGCGAAATCGCCTTTGACCGCACGCTGATCAAAAAGACGCAACAGCTTAGGGGCAAAACCACCGAGACGCGCGAAGCGGTTTCGAATTTCAGCATGGCGATGGGAACGCGCGATTTTGCCGTACGCAAAGACAAAGCAGACTGGTATCGCTCCGCCGCGTTCAGCATCGACACAAAGATGCTCGTGCGCGGCAGCAGCGCTACGGGCAATGCGCAGGCAACGCTCGACGATTACAACGTGCAGGCCGATTTTGAAGATCTGCGCGCCGATGCTCTGCCGGAAAAATATGTGTTCCGTGTGACGCCGCGCCGCTTCGGTAAAAAGCTGCTGCGCCTGCCGTCGCAGCTGACGCTCAACGGCCTGCGATATTTTTCGATCAACCTCTCAGAGCGCAGGGGTAACAAATACGCCAAATCAGAAATTAATCTGGATATCGCCGACGGTTACCTCGAGATTGGCGACGCGGGAAAAATTCCACCGCTGATGCTGCCAGAGGTGAAACTTGATCTTGTTAACGAAAAGCTCACGGGAGTCGCGCGAGTGACTTCGGGCTTTTCTGCGCTGCATGCACAACTCGGCGGCAATGTCGAACTTTACCCGGTACAGTTCAAGCCGCTGACGAATGCGATGCTCAGGCAGTCAAAGGACGCCGAAGAGAAAAAGATATTCGCGCTGCGGGGTACGGTGCTGGCGCCGCTTTCTGCGGATAACCTTTACTGGAGCGATCTGAAACCTTATGTCAGCGCCTGGCTCGACGACTACTGGCGCGAGGTGCAGAATGGTATCGCGTACTCGTGGCTGCCGTCGCACCTGAGGCGCCGCGAATATTACGTGCGCTTTATCCAGTATCTCGATTTTTCGATGCCTATCGAGATCAAAAGTTTTGTTTTCTCGTCGCAGATGCCGCTCAAAGGCAGCCTGTTCTTCGCGCCGGCGTATTCGGGCGGCGGGTTTCGCCTGGCCTCTGCCGACGGACAGAATTCGACAAGCGTGTCAGCTTCGATGGGCGGCGACGAACCAAATTCACCCTATATGCAGCATGATCTGAAGCTCAAACTCGATGGGGCGTACGATCTGCTGACACCCTGGTTCGGCGAGGATTTCTTTGATTATTATTCCTCGGTCGAAATAGTGCATATCAACAACTTCAACGGCGAGCGTCCCGCCGACCACTATCTGAAATCGAATGCGGCAACCGATATCCGCCTCAAGCGCGTCAGGCTCGGTAAATGGGGACGGCAACAGAACCTGCCACTGCAGTGGGAAACTGTCGATATTCGCACGAACCGGCAGAACGGTGCGGGGGTCGTGACTTCGATCCGGGCCGAAAACGACAACAATCTGCTTTCAGGATTCGGGGAATACAAACTCTTCGATCGCCAGATCGACGCCAACCTGAAATATTCAATGATATTAAAATAAGCCCGCGGGGCTGGACAGCCCCGCGGGCTTATTTTAATTTTGGTGACGGCGTGTTAAAATGCCCGTTTTGGCCGTGTGCCGGTTACAGATATTCTCAACACGCAATTCGAAAAGAAGGCGACGCGCGACGGCTACGGTGCCGGCCTGGTCGAAATCGGGGCTGAAAACCCGAAGGTGGTTGTGCTCGAAGCCGACCTTAGCGGTTCGACGAAAACGAAAAAATTCGGCGAAAAATACCCCGAGCGTTTTTTCAACTATGGCGTCGCAGAACAGAACCTCATCGGCCAAGCCGCCGGTTTTGCGCTGTCGGGCCTGATTCCCGTGGCATCGAGTTTTGCGATGTTCGCAGCCGGCCGTGCCTGGGAAATTTTCCGGAATTCCGTAGGTTATCCTCATCTGAACGTCAAAGTTGCCGCGACGCATGCCGGCATTACGCTGGGCGAAGACGGTGCGAGCCACCAGATCATCGAAGATATTGCGCTTATGCGCGTGATTCCCGGCAATACAGTCATGGTGCCGGCCGACTACCATCAGGCTGCGGCAGCCATCAAAGCGGCGGTAAAATACGTCGGCCCGGTTTTTCTGCGCCTCGGCCGCCCGAATGTGCCGACGCTTTACAGTGCGACAGATACGGCAGAACCCGGCGGTTCGCACCTGCTGCAGAGCGGCGGTAATGTGGTGTTTATTGCCTGCGGCGTCATGGTTTACGAAGCGTTCAAAGCAGCCGCGCTCATCGAAAAAGAAACCGGCACGCGCATCACGGTCATTGACGCCTATTCAGTAAAGCCGCTCGATAATGCGACGATCCTGCGCGAAACGGCCAATGCAAAGCTCGTCGTCACTTTTGAAGAGCACAATATCATGGCGGGCCTGGGTGGTGCTGTCGCCGAACTGCTCAGCGAAAAGCAACCGAAGCGCATTCACCGCATCGGACTCAGGGACGAATTTGGCCAGTCGGGCGACACAGCCTCGCTGATGAAGCACTACAAACTCACGGCTGAGACGATGCTGCCAGAGCTTATTCCGCTGATTAACCACGGCGCGTAGCCCTGGCTAATCAGCACAAAATGATTTGACGGTACACTTATAAGTTTGTTATTTAACAAAATAACAAACTTATGCGGATTGCCATCTTTACTGACTCCTTTTTCCCCAAGATCGACGGCATCGCCGTTTCTGTGCAGAATTTTTGCGAGAGACTCGAAGAGCGCGGCCACCGTTTTATCATCTGTTGCCCGCAGTACGCTGAAGGCGACGCCGAACTCATTGGCGAAAAGATTCGTGTCGAACGCTTTAAATCCGTCGCACTGCCTTCATACCCCGAAATGCGCATTGTCGTGCCGGGCAGGACAAAACTGCACCGCGTTATCAAAGATTTCAAACCCGATCTGATACACATTCAGACGCCGGGGTTCATGGGGCAATATGGAGTTGCGGCGGGTAAAATTTATTCGATCCCTGTTATCGGTACATATCACACGATGATGAGCGAGGTGGGGATGTATGTCAATCCGCTGCGGCTTTTGAAGCTCGACAAACTGCTGTCGCGCTTTCGGCGGCGGAAAAAAATCGCCAGCAAACTCGCTAAGCTGACGCGCAAAAAACCGGGTTCACTCGGTGGTAAGCTACTCTACAAACTCGCCAACCGGCTCTACGAAAAATGTGCGGTGATTATTTCGCCGAGTGAAATTATCAAGCAGCAGCTGATCGGCCAGAAAATCCGTGCGCCGGTGACCGTTGTTTCCAACGGCATCGACCTGACGCTGTTCAAAGGCAGCGGGCGTGTGTTTCCGGGCGATCAACCCAGATTGTTGCACGTCGGCAGACTTGCAGTCGAAAAAAATACAGAAGAGGTGATACGCGCGTTCGCGCTCATCAAACGCGATTTGCCGCTGGCGCGTCTGACGGTGGTCGGCGACGGCCCGGTATTAACCGATCTCAAACGCGAAGCCTCAGAACTCGGCGTGGCCGACAGCATCGCTTTCACCGGCTACAGGCCGCGCGCCGAATTGCCCGCGATCTATGCGGACCACGATCTGTTCATGACGGCGTCCGCGATGGAAACGCAGGGACTGGTGGCGCTCGAGGCGATCGCCACCGGCATGCCCGCGGTGGGCGTCGATGCATTTGCTCTGCCGGAACTGATTCAGCAGGGACGCAACGGTTACGTGGTACAGCCGCACAATGTTCCGGAAATTGCCGCGGCGGCGGTAAAACTGCTGAAAGACCAGGTTACGTTCGAAAAGTTCTCGCAAGAAGCGACGCTGGTCGCCGCCGAACACAGCCACGATCGCTGCACAGACCGGCTCGAAAAACTCTACCGGAAAGTAAGGAAACCATAATGGTATTTGGCCAACGGCCAAATACCATTATGGTTTAATATTAAAGCGTTCAAAGATCTTCTTTTTCGATTTGAATTCGAGACCCGAGAATACGCCGTTCTGTTCCACGACGAAAGTGCCCGATTCGATCCAGTCGCCGGTATTGATGACGCGCAGTCTTGCATCGGCCATGAACTGGTGCGTGTGACCGCAGATCAGCAGGCGATTGCCCTGATTGGCCCGCTCGCGCAGAATACCGTAATATTCGCGAACCTCGGCTTCCGTTTCGTTGCGGTCAAAGTTGAAGTGTTTGCGGTAGAAGTTTTCCATCACCGTGAAAATCGAAGGAATCAAATGGCTGACGAAGTGCAGAAGTCTCACGCCGAGAATATTCAGGAACCACGAAAATTTCCCGTATTGACCCTGGTGACCGTGCAGCACAATCAGACGCTCCGTTTCATAGACATCGCTGATAACATAGCCGCGTTCCTTCAGGTAGCTGTCGATTTTGGGCGGCAGGCTGATCGTATAGCTGAACGAATCGTGGTTGCCGATCAGGTACACCTTGAGCGAAAGCGGGGTGGCAAGTGCGTCGATGCGGTCGAACAGGCGGTTGAATTTCTTGCGGCCGTATTTGCGTACGAGTTTGCGCTGCGAGCTGAAATACCAGTTTTCAATGATATCGCCGACGAGAAAAATCTTGCGGAAACGTATTCCTTGCCGGCGCAGGTGGTCGAGCAGTTTGAACAGATCTTTATGCATGTGGTTGCGGATTTTTTTGCGCAACAGGTAATGGATGTCAGAGATATAGAGCGCGTCGTAAACGGTATTTTTTCTGAAATGGAATTTACGGCCCGCCTCGCTCATTCAGGGGACCATGAAGGCCAGAAGCGACATATCGTCCAGTCTGCGGTATTTACCCCTGAAGGCCGAGAGGGCCAGGCGTACCTGATCGGATATTTCCGCGGGATGTTCAAAGTGCCGCGACGCCAGCACGCGCGTGAGGCCTTCTTCACCGAATTCTTCGCGCATCTCGTTGCGCGTCTCGCCGACGCCGTCCGTTGTCGCCACGATGATATCGCCCGACGCAGCTTTGACGGAAGCCGAGCGAATGATCATCTGCTCGTCGATGCCGAGAAAGGGAAAGCCGTCCGCTGCATTATGCGCAGCGCGGGGCAGTGGCAGCACCTTGCCTTTGCGCACGACATAGACCGGCGTGTGGCCGAAATCAAAGTAGAGCAAAACATTGTGGCGTGTGTCGAGCAGAAATACCGCGCCGGCGGCGTACATGTCAGACGGTGTCGAACGCGTGAGCATTGTATTGAGTATTTTGAGCCGCGCTGACAACTTGAGGTTCCGGTAATCGGCCTCCGCTCCCACCTTGCAGAGGTATTTAAAAACAGCACGGTAATATGCCCCCAGAGCCATCGCCATCTGCGCGGCCTTGAGCCCTTTACCGCAGACATCCATGATCGAAAACAGCGTCAGGTGCGGCTGCAATCCCTGCGCGTAGATAAAATCCCCACCGACATCGCCGTGCTGTTCGAGAAAAAAATCATAGTCGACGAAGATACCGCGGTTGAGCTTTTTCGGCGAATTCATCGCCTGCTGCGCCTCGCGGGCAGCCGCGATATCCTTTTGTTCGTAGAAGGCGATGCCATCCATCACGGCTTTAACCGTTGCGATGCCATAATACTCGTCGTGGTACGTAATGACGAAGGGGTCGTAGAGCTGCTCGCGCGGCCTGGCCATGAGCAGACGCGAGACTTCCGGCAGCGTCATGCGCGCATCGACGATGACCAGACCGGTTTCGAGAATTTCTGTAACGGTATTTTCACTGCGCAGAAAAATGTCACGGCTGTATTGGTTTTGCCCGAGCAGTGCACGGAATTTCCCCGCTTTGACGTAGCCGATAAATTCCCCGGATTTCCGCACCGGGAAAAACTCGGTACGAAAATCATGTATGAATTCATCGACCAGTCTGAGCGGCGTGGTGCTCTGAATCCAGTCGATATCGATCTGCGCGAGCTTGCCTACTTCAAACGCGGAAAAGATCGTGTGCGCCTTAATCGACGCCCGCCAATCGCGCTGCGAAAGTATTTTTCTGGCGCGCTCAAGGGCCTGCGCAATTTCTGCATTCCACGCTTCTAGCGTGAGCTGGTTTTCGAGGGATTCGCGCTCATGCCGGCGGTCGAGTTGATCCTGTCTGCTGCTGTGTCGCGTCGGCTGTGTCATTTTATATCCTTAATTTGCAAAGTAACGAAATATTGAGCGCGCGACCATTTTTTTGGATCGCGGTCATTACTTGCCTAGTCTCTGGCGAATGGTATTTTCGTGGCGTACGTCGATACCTTCGACAGAATAAATGATATTTTCAGCGATGTTGGTCGCATGGTCCGCAATGCGCTCGAGCGCCTTCGCAGTGAGCGAAATGCCCAGCTGCTGGTATTTATGCACGATGTTGTATTCCATCGTGTCGATTTTGTCGTCGTCGAGAATGATTTCCATCGCGAGTTTTGAGTCGCTCGTCGCGAGCGCCTTGAACGTCTTTTTCGCCGTTTCGACCACCATGGTGGCCAGCTCTTTCATTTCGGGTGGTACCTTTTCACCGGCGCCTTTCATTTCGCGCGCGACATTCTTGCACTCGTCACCCATGCGTTCGAGATCGATGTTAGTCTTGATGACCGAAAAAACAAAGCGCAGGTCTGAAGCATGCGGATTGATGAGTGCAAGTAGCTCCATGCACTGCCGGTCGAGGGACTTCTCGAGCTGGTCGAGATGTTTATCCTGTTTGAAAACAACCTCAAGATCGTTGATTTTTTCCTGCTCGAGTGAACTGCGCACAAGTTCGAGCATGTCAACGACGACTTCGGTCATCGAGTGCAGATTTTCTCTCAGTTCTTTGAGTGATTTTTCAATAATCAGCATAATGGTTCCTTGTCATCCAAACCTTCCGGTTATATAATCTTCCGTCCGCTTTTGCTGCGGCCGCGTGAACATCAGCTTGGTCGGGCTGTATTCGATCAGCTCGCCGAGGTAAAAAAACGCCGTCGTGTCGGATATGCGTGCTGCCTGCTGCATGTTGTGTGTGACAATAACAACGGTGTACTGTTCTTTGAGTTCGAGCGTCAGCTCTTCGATCGTCTGCGTGCTGATCGGGTCGAGCGCGCTGGTCGGTTCGTCCATCAGAATGACGTCGGGTTTGGTCGCGATGGTGCGCGCGATGCACAGGCGTTGCGCCTGCCCACCGGAGAGCGCCATGCCCGAATCTTTGAGGCGATCGGATACTTCTTTCCATAAGCCGACTTTTTTCAATGCTTCTTCGACACGATCGTCAATCTCACTCTTGGAAGTTCGATTGGCAATGCGTATGCCGTAGGCAATATTTTCGTAAATACTTTTCGGAAAAGGGTTCGGTTTCTGGAACACCATGCCGATTTTGCGTCTCAGCTGCGTCACATCGAGACGCTTGTCGTTGAGCTCTATGCTGCCGGCAAACGTAATCTTGCCGTCGATTTTTGTCGTTTCAATCAGATCGTTCATGCGGTTGAGGCAGCGGAGCAAAGTCGATTTGCCGCAGCCTGACGGACCGATGAGAGCTGTGATCGAATGTGCGGCGACGTCCATGCTGATGTTTTTGAGCACGTGCTTGTCGCCGTAGTGCAGATTGAGATTTTCGAGTCTCAATACCGGATTTTGCTTCTGTTCTGAATTTGTTTCCATAAGATTATCCCAAATTGCCGATCTTTTTGCGTGCGCGCGCTCTTGCCCAGATGGCGACGAGATTCACAACCAGCACCAGCGCAACCAGCACCAGAGTGACGGCATATTTCTGCTCGTCTTTCACTCCCGTATTCTGCGTACTGATGACATAAAGATGGTATGACAAGAGCATCGACTGATCGCTGAGGCTCTGCGGCAGCGTTGGCATATAATACGCAGCAACGGTAAAGAGCACCGGAGCGGTTTCACCGGCAATGCGCCCCGTGGCAAGAATGATGCCGGTAAAGATGCCTGGCAGCGCGGTCGGCACAACGATGCGGAAAGTCGTCGAAAGTTTGCTGGCGCCCAGCGCCAGCGAAGCTTCGCGCAGCGTGACCGGAACGGCTTTGAGCGCCTGATAAAAGACCGTCACGAGCAGCGGCAGCGACATACAGGCCATAGTCAGCGCGCCGGCGACGATGGATTTGCCGAGGCCAAAGAAAATGACAAACAGTCCGAGGCCGAAAAGGCCGTACACAACCGAGGGTACGCCGGCGAGGTTGACAATGGTGAGTTCAATGATGCGGAACCAACGGTCTCTGCGCGCGTACTCTGAAAGGTAGACCGCGGCCATGAGCGAGATCGGCACCGCAAAGGCCAGCGACACCAGCGTCAGCAGAATCGTGCCATAGAGCGGGGCGAAAATGCCGCCGCTTTCCATCGACGATGAAGCGCTGAACAGGAATTCGAAGTTGATGCGCCCTATACCCTTAACGATGACGTAGATAACAAATGCGATGACCGGAATAAAAGCCAGTGCAGTCAGCGTGTAGACAACCGTGTAACCGATCATGTCACCGATACGGCGTTTACCGGCGATCATTCTGCCCCCTGGCGGCGGCGTATGCGCTCGATGATGACGCCGCTCAGCGTGTTCACTCCGAGAGTGATGACAAAAAGAAGAAGCCCGATCATGAACAGCGCGCGGTAGTGATCGTCGCCCATGACGACTTCACCCATCTCCGCGGCGATCGTACCGGTCATGGTGCGCACCGGCGCCATCGGGTTGAGCGCAATCTGCGCAGAACCACCCGCAACCATCATGACCGTCATGGTTTCGCCGATTGCACGGCCAATGCCCAGCATCACGCCGGCGATCACGCCCGATGATGCCGCGGGAAACGTGATGCGAAAGACCGTTTGTATGCGGCTTGCACCCAGCGCCAGCGATGCTTCACGCATGCTGCGCGGCACCGCCTGCAGAGCTTCATCGGCAACGCTGGCAATGGTCGGCAACGCCATAAAAGCCAGCAGAATACCGGCGGAAAAGGCATTCAGCCCCGTCTGCACCCCGAAGGTTTTTTGAATCCAAGGTCCGAGTAAGATAACACCGAGAAAACCGAAAACAACCGAAGGTATCGAAGCCAGTATCTCGAGCAGAATTTTGAAAGTATTGCGCAGTTTAGGCGGCGCGAGCTCAGACATGAAGATCGCCGTGCCCAGCGCCATCGGTACCGCGATGATCAGTGAGATCAGCGTGACCATGATGCTGCCCGTGAGCAGCGGCAACATGCCATAACGACCGGAAAGCGGATACCAATCGGTCTTGAACAGGAAATCGCTGAAACTGTAGACGCCGAGAAAGGGTAAGCCCTCACGCAGTATGAAAAATAAGATCAGCAGCAGCACTACGGCTGCGGCATAACCTGAAAGCCGGATAACTCCCTTTTCGATCAGGAATTCTGCAATACGGCTACGCTTTTCCATGCCTGATACCATGCGCAATGACTTTGACTTTGCGTATATCGTTATTCGTCATTTAGCGAAATAACCCGCATTTTGACGGTTGTTTCGCCGAATGGCGAAAGGGCTTCAGAGAAGCCCCCTGCCATAGGCGTTCATTATTTTACGGGAACGAAATCCTGCTCTTTCACGACTTTTTGACCGGCGGGGCTCATGACAAAGTCGATGAATTTTTGCGCTTTTTCTCCGGAGTTGCCGTTCACGTACATCTGCAGACCACGCGCAATCGGGTACTTCTTATTCGAAGTGTTTTCCGCACTTGGCGCGAAGAACTGTTTGCCGTCCTTGCTGATCTCAAGCGGCTTAACTTCTTTCGTGATCCAGCCCATGCCAAAATAGCCGATCGCAGCAGAGTTGGATTTCACCTGGTCGGAAATCGCCTGCGACGAGACGCCGTACGTCACTTTGTTGCCAAATTCCAGAACCGCCAGCGGCTCAGGATTCGTTTCGCCTTTTTTTGCTTCTTTGCCCTGGCGCAGCACATGCTCTTTGAAATACACATGCGTACCCGAGTTGTTTTCGCGCGAAATCACGAGTATTTCCTGATCGGCACCGCCGACCTGTTTCCAGTTGGTGATCTTGCACGCATAGATATCGCTGAGCTGCGCGATCGTCAGCTTCGACACCTTATTAGACGGATGTACAACGACTGCCAGCGCATCGAGTGCAATGATATACTCTTTCACGTCAAGACCCTTGGCTTTGGCCTGATCGAGTTCCTTGGGCTTCATTTCGCGCGAAGCCGAGGCGATGTCGGTCGAATTGTTGAGCAACGCGGCGATGCCGGTACCGCTGCCGCCGCCCTGTACCGAGGCGGATGAACCGGGATTGGCCTGCATATACGCTTTTACGAGATTTTGCCCGAGCTGTACCATTGTGTCAGAGCCCGCAATCTTGAGACTGGTGTTTTTTTTGCCGCAGGCCGTAACAAGGACCAGGCCGGCTGTCAGTACGAAAATTTTGGAATACTTCATATATTCTCTCCTTGGTGCCAGACAAACCCGGAACGGAGCTCTCTAAATCAGCGGAAAAGCGAAAGCGCCCTTCGGAGCCTGTCATTTGCACCTGAGTCACTGAGAGCAAGCCACTCAGGCGGCAAATCTTTATTTTGATAAATAGCGAAGTATAGACGTATTTGCCCCATTGAGCGCAAAGCGCTCAATGAGGCAAATACTTACAAATGTTGACACCGCCAATCATTTCGCTACTTAGTTAACTGTGCAATTGCGCGAATACGAACGCATGTTCAAGGCGCTGTCAGATAAGCAGCGGCTGCGTATCCTCGCGCTGCTGTCGCGCCGTCCGCTGGTCGTCAACGACATCAAGCTGATGCTGCGCCTGTCGATGCCGACGATTTCGCAGCACCTTTCAATTCTGCGCGACGCCGATCTGGTGCTCGATAACAAACAGGGCAGGTGGGTCGAATACTCGATCCATCCGCAGCTGAATAACCCGAAAACATTCGCGGGTATTATCTATGCAGAGCTCAAAAACAACTTCGACGGCGATGAAACGCTGAATCTCGATTTCGACTTCCTGGATAAGATCAACAGCCGCTCGGGCCAAATGGGTTGAGGATAACCACTGCGGGCTATGCCCGCAGTGGTTATCCGTGGAAAAATATCTGCATGAATTTCAGGTAGCCTGCCAGATCTTCAAACGCGCACGTCTCGCGAATGGAATGCATTCCCAGCATCGCCACACCGACGTCGAGTGTCGCAATCCCCAGTCTGGCGCTGATCGCCGGGCCGATTGTGCTGCCACACGGCAGATCGTTGCGGTGCGTGTATAACTGTGACGCAATGTTGTGCGTGCGGCAAATATCGTTGAACAGCGCCAGCGTTGCGGCTGACGTGGCGTAGCGCCGGTTCTGGTTTATCTTCACGGTCACGCCGCCACCCAGTTGCGGACGGTTGTCTTTCACTGCGTCATGCCTGTCTGCGTGGTGCGGATGTACGCCGTGCGCCATATCGGCCGACAGGAACACGCTGCGCCCCAAAACGTTGCGTAACTCCCGGTCGCTGCCGCAGCAGGCGGTCAGAATTTCACTGAGCAGGCTTTCTGTGATACCACTCTCCGCGCCGCCCTCGGAAACACTGCCCACCTCTTCGTGGTCAAACAAGACAACGATATGTACGGTGTCCGTCGAATCGGCGGCGGCCAGTGCCGTCACCGCGGTGTGGCAGCTGACGAGATTATCGAGGCGACCTGAATGCAGAAATTCGTTTTTCAATCCGCTGCGCGCCGGTGCGGCAACATCGAAGAGCGAAAGATCGTAGCTGAGCAGCGCTTCGGGTTCGATTTCGGCTGCGCTGCATAGCCATGTTAAAAAAGTGCCCGCTTCGGCGCCCAGCGCAAACAACGCATTCAGGCTTTCGGCTGTTGCGGGCGTAAAGCCGTCTTCGTTGACGCCGCGCTGCAGGTGTATGGCCAGCGATGGCACGATCGCGACGGGAAAATCCGTTTTGATCAATTTTTTTTGCATGCCGGTGGCGCTTTGGTGATAAACTTCGCCGGCGATTCCCAGCTCGCGGTCGAACCAGCTGTAGAGCAGCGCTCCGCCGTAGACTTCGCTCGCCAGCAGCGTCAGATTTTCTTTCTGTACTTCGGCGTTGGGTTTTAGCCGCAAATGCGGCGAGTCGGTGTGCGCTCCAATAATGCGGAATTTCAGTTTTTCCGCCTCGGCCTTCGCCGGCAGCCGCGCGGCTATGACCATACCCGAATGCGGACGCAACAGAAAATTGCCGCCTGCGCTTATCGTCTTTCCGCTGGCGTCGCTGAAGCCCGCCGCGGTCAGCATCTGCGCGGCATTCTCAGCCGCCCACGCGGGCGAGGGTGAGTTTTTCAGAAATGACAGGACATCCATTGCAGGCATAATCTTGATTTGCGAGGTGTCGCAAATCAAGATTATGCCATATGCCATGGATGTTTGACAAACGCGAATATGACGCCCCCGGGCGCATGAAAGCCCTGCTTGCGGGCAACGAAATCGTCCAGACGCCCGGTGCACACGATGTGCTGACCGGCCTTCTGGCCAAAAAGCTCGGCTTCAAAGCAATATATATTTCCGGCGCAGCGTTCTCTGCCTCGCGCGGCATGCCCGACATCGGTTACTTCACGGTGACCGAGCTTTCTGACTATGTGCGGGGTCTTTACCAGGCGACGAACCTGCCGATTCTCGTCGATGTCGACACCGGCTTCGGCGAAGTTGTGCACATTCCGCGCATGGTGCTCGAGATGGAAGGTGCGGGCGCCGCGATGGTGCAGATGGAAGACCAGAAGCTGCCGAAAAAATGCGGCCACCTCGAAGGCAAAGAGCTTGTGACCGGCGACGAAATGTGCCGCAAAATCGAGGCCTTCGCGAAAACCCGCAATAAGCTGATGCTGCTCGCGCGCACCGACGCGCATGCGATGTATGGCATCGACGAGGCGATCAAGCGCGCGAAGATGTACGTCAACGCCGGTGCCGACGCGATTTTTCCCGAAGCGCTCAAAACCGAGGCGGAGTTCAGACAGTTTGCCGCCGAAGTCAAAGTACCGCTGCTAGCCAACATGACCGAATTCGGCAAAACCCCGTATTTCAAAGCCAAAGACCTCGAGGCCTGGGGTTACAAACTCGTGATCTACCCGGTAACTTCGCTGCGATCGCAGATGAAAGCCGTCGAAAACGTGTTCACCGCGATCAAAAACGACGGCTCGCAGGAATCTGAAGTCAAAAACATGCAGACACGCCAGGAACTCTATGACCTGCTCGACTATGCCGGTTACGGTGAATTCGACGAAGGCGTCGCAAAAAGTAAATTTATCTGACGGGGCTCCCGTCAGATATGGTCACGGTCTGGTGCCGCCAGCCATTTCGGCACGGCGATCATTTTCTGCTTTTCAGCAACTGGTTCCGAACGCGCAAAGCCGCGCCATGTCTTGTAGATCATTTCCAGCGTCTCGCGGTCTGCCTTGAGAAATTTTGCCTGCAGAAATATTTTTCTTAGCAGAGCTACCTCGCGCTCTGCCGCCGCCGCGAGGTAGGCCTGCCATAGCAGCTGCACGGGTGCAGGCGTTGCGAGTTTTTCTGCCATCACAAACTCAAGAATTGCACAAAGCCGCACGGAATAGTACCGTGGCTTGCGTTTGAGCAGACGCGCAACAGCTTCTTCGAGAATTGCCGTGATGAGAACATGATCGCGTCCAAGGTCACGCAACAGCAAAGCAAGGGAGATGCCTGCCTCACCGGTGCGATCGACGCGCCGAAAATCGGTTATGGTGTTTTCCGCCGCCGCGGCATTTCCCTTCTGGATTTCTCTGTTGATATATGCGAGAAATTGCGGTATTGCCTTTTCATCGTGCGCATGCTGTTTCTCAAGAATCTCGAGTGCGCGTTCATAGGTGGCACTTGACAGCTCCGCATCCGCTGCCAGATTTTTCGCCGCTACCTCAAAAAGAAAATCGGCTTGCTTGCAGCCCCCGATGAAAAGTTGTTTGTCTGCTTTGCTGCGCAGAAATGCCAGCGTGAAGAAGTCCGCGTTGCTCAGGTTCCAGTAGGTCACCCGGCTCAGCGCAGCTTCCGGCAGGTGTTTTGGCAGCAGCAGTGCGCCGTTGCGGTCGGTGACTTTGAGATTGGGTCGAAAAGATACGGCATGCAGATTTTTTTGCAACGGATGTTCACGAAAATTCTGCTCGCCCGATGCGATTTGAATCTCCCGGATTTCCCGGTACACGACAGTCAGGTGCCGCGATGTCGCGTGCGCCCGTATTTCGTCAATGTTGCCGGTCAGCCGTCGGGCGGTGCTTTTCAGCGCCGCGTGGAATCCCCGGTCGTATTCCAGCGAGAAATGTTCAAAATGGCAGGTCGTCTGCGGGGTGCGATTGGGCATAGCTGGCCTATTGGCCGGGTTTGACCAATGCCTGTCTGATTGTTTCAAGCAGTGTATCAGAACCGTATGGCTTTAACAGAAAAAAATTCACACCCGCAACGGTAAGTTGTTGCGATTTCCCGTTGGTATCCAGGCCACTGGCGGCGATTATCGGCATGAGCGGGGCAATTTTACGGATCACCTGGATCATTGCGGAACCGTCGAGGACTGGCATCATTATATCGGTAATGACAAGGCTGATGACGTCTTTGAATTGCGTAAAAATACCAATGCCTTCGATACCGTCAGCGGCAGTTTTGACGGTATACCCGAAACTCTCGAGCGTCTTTCGGGTCATTTCTCGTATCGGTTTTTCATCGTCGACAACGAGGATCAGCTCCCCCTGGCCGCGCGGGAGATCATCGCCCAGTTGCGGTATTTGCGGTTGGACTTCGGCACCGCTAAACACCGGAATAAAGATGTGAAAGCGCGTGCCTTTTCCCGGCTCGCTGTAGACTTTAACAAATCCGCGGTGGCTTTTCACGATAGCCAATGAGGTGGAAAGTCCGAGACCGGTTCCCCGGCCCACCTCTTTTGTGGTAAAAAAAGGTTCGAAAATTTTCTCCTGCACTTGTGGTGGCATTCCCGTTCCGGAGTCCTCGACGCAAATGGCCACGTATTTCCCGGGAATCATTTCACCGCTCATTTCCGCGAGCTGGGCGTCGATATTCTTATTCTCCGCAGAAATCTTCAGGATTCCGCCCTGCGGCATTGCGTCCCTGGCGTTTACGGCAAGGTTCAGCAATACCTGGTGGATCTGGGTTGCATCACCTTTTACCGGCCAGAGATCGGGAGGCGATGAGAGCTCCAGCCTGATATTTTTGGGAAACGTATCATAGATGATTTTTCCGAGATCCCTGATTAGAATTTCCAGCAGCATCATTTTGGGATTGCCTTCAGCCCCGCGGCCAAAAGATAACACCTGTTTGACCATGTCGGCGCCGCGCCGGGCACTGAGTTCGATCGTTGAAACGAGTTCTTCCTGATTTTTGCTGAGTTCCTCTGTCCTGAGTATTTCAATCGCCAGAATAATCGGCGTCAGCATATTATTCAGGTCATGCGCAATCCCGCCCGCCAGGGTGCCGATACTTTCGAGCCGCTGGGCGCGAAGAAACTGTTGTTCCAGCTTTTTCCGCTCTGTCATATCTGAATTAATACAAAGAACGGATTTTGGATTTCCCGCATCGTCATACACCAGCGTCCAGCGCGCGTGCACAATAATCTTACGGTTATCTTTCGTTACCTGAGTTAGCTCGTCGCTGAATTCGCCGTCTGCCAACAGACGCGTCCAGGCTTCGTCAAAAATCTCAGTCTGAGTATAGGTCAGCTCCTGCACCGATCGGGAGAGAGCTTCCTGATTTGTCCAACCGTAGATACGTTCCGCTCCTTTGTTCCAGTACAATATCCTGTGCTGCAAGTCGCGCACGATAATTGCGTCGCGGGCGATATCCAATAAAGTTGCCTGCTCGCGTACCCGGGCTTCCGCTTTTCTCCGCTCTGTGATATCGCGGGTGACGGTGAGAATGTTTTTCTCCAGCGTATTTGCGTCGGTAATTATTTTCCCGAGCGCCTCAAGCCATATCTCTGCGCCGTCTTTGCGCCGAACGCAGAATGAGATCTGGAAGGGCGTTTCATTTTTGAGCGCAGCGGCAAGCGTATCCTGAATAAAACCGGCGTCCTGCGGATGCATCAATCGCAGCCCGATTGTCCCAAGCAGATCCTGTGGTTTATAGCCGGTGATGCTTTCGATCGCCGGCGAAACATATTTCACGAGATAATCTTCTCCCATGACCGCAATAATATCCGAAGAATTTTCGGCCAAAAGCTGATACAGAGCCTGACTTTTCTGCAGATTGGCCTCGGCTTCCCTGAACTTGCGCTGTAACTCTGCCTCTTTCAGAACGCGTTCAACGACCGGGATCAGACGCTTCAAGCTGTCTTTGATCACGAAATCTGTGGCGCCGGATTTTATGGCAATGACAGCGCGCTCCTCACCTATGGTGCCGGATACGAACACAAAGGGGAGCGCAGGCGCCTTTTGTTTTATAATTTCAAGCGCTTCGAGGCCTGAAAAGCCAGGCATTGAAAAATCTGACAATACAATATCCCAGTGTTGCTGCAACGCCGCGATCAGCTCAGGCCCGGTAGAGACGACCTTGTGGGCAATGGTATAAACTTTGCGCAATTCGCGTGCAATCAATTCGGCGTCATCGGGCGAATCTTCGATGTGCAAGACCGCTATTTGTCTTGAATTGTTCACTGGAACAATACAGGAAAGGGGGTCGGGCTTTGTAAATCAGAATATGAGAATTTCACAGATCTTATGAAAAACTGAAATCGATCGACAAATTGCCCGCGCGATAATCAGTTGTTATTCTGAGGTATTCAGGCAAATCGGCTAAATGAATTCAGACAGAAAGACGATTCTCCTGGTTGAAGATAACCCCGACGACGAGGTGCTCGCATTGCGCGCGCTGCAGAAGAGCGATGTGCCGACAAATGTCGTCGTCGCCCGTGACGGCCAGGAAGCGCTGGATTACCTGTTCTCTCCCGGGAAGAACGACAGCAAAAATTTATCCGATCTGCCGGAACTCATACTACTCGACCTTAAGATGCCCAAAATCGGCGGGCTTGCCGTTCTGGAGAAAATCCGCAACGATGTACGCACAAAATACCTGCCCGTCGTGATTCTGACCTCTTCAAAAGAAGAGCGTGATCTGGTCGCCTGCTATGATCTGGGGGCGAACAGCTATATACGCAAGCCGCTCGATTTTATCGAGTTTGCCGATGCGGTAAAAAAACTGAGCACGTATTGGCTCACGCTCAATGAAAGAGCCGGATCGCAATGAGCAGACGATGGTTGTGGATTCAGAAGCCCTGAGGCACCTTCTGGAAGAGATCCGCGGCGTTTACGGTTATGATTTTACCGAATACGCCGAGGCTTCGGTGAAGCGCCGAGTGGGCCGCTTTGCGGAGTTACGGCAAATTAACTCCCTGGAACAGTTGCGGGAGTTATTGTTGCACGATGAAGCCAGCCTGGAGAACTTCATTCAGGAGGTTTCTGTCACGGTTACCGAAATGTTCCGCGATCCGGATTTTTATCTCGCTCTGCGCATGGCGGTTGTGAAACGGCTTGCGACCTATCCGTTTCTGCGCGTATGGGTCGCCGGGTGCGCGACCGGAGAAGAAGTCTATTCCGCTGCGATCATGCTCGAAGAGGCGGATCTTTTGCGGCGGTCTGTTATCTATGCCACGGATATCAACCAGAAATCCCTGCAGACGGCAAGAGAGGGTATCTATCCGATCGCGGCGATGAAGAGTTATACTTCCAATTATTTGAAATCGGGCGGCAGCCGGGAGTTCTCCACATACTATAAGGCGAAATACGGCTCTGTAATTTTCAACAAGGATCTGAAGAAGAATCTGATTTTCTATCCGCACAATCTGGTTGTCGATCGTTCGTTCAATGAATTTCATCTGATTCTCTGCCGCAATGTTTTAATCTACTTCAAGCAGGCGCTGCAAAACCGTGTGATCGGGCTCTTTCATGAAAGTTTATGTACTTTCGGGATATTGGCTTTGGGCAGCAAGGAATCCCTGCTATTTACCGACAAAAGAAAAAATTTTCAGGAAATCGCCAGGAAAGAAAAGATCTATATGAAGGTTAAATGAGCATGAGTGAAAGAGGTAAGTACGCCGGTATTTTTATCGGATCGTCCGCGGGCGGACTGGCGGCCTTATCGGCGATCTTTTCGCAGCTGCCTGAAATTTTTTCGCTCCCGATCGTCGTCGTGCAGCACCGGGCAAAAGGAAACCGTGATTTGCTCGAAGAGATTCTCGCCGGAAAATCTGCCCTACGCATAGAGCAGGCGTCTGAAAAAGAAGCGATCCGCGCCGGCTGCATTTATCTTGCGCCCCCGGACTACCATCTGCTCATTGAAGAAGACATGACTTTTTCGCTCTCCTCCGCGGAGCCCGTTGTGCACAGCCGCCCCTCCATTGATGTACTGTTCGAGAGTGCTGCGCTGGCGCTTGGACGCCGGCTGGTCGGCGTCGTGCTCACAGGCGCAAGTCCCGACGGCAGCAAAGGCATTACAGCGATACGCCGCAGTGGCGGGCTGACCGTTGTACAGGATCCTGAGGAAGCAGAGTACGCCGCGATGCCACGCGCGGCGATCGCTACGGGCAATGTCGATAAAATTCTGCCGGTTCAGGGTATTGCAGAATTCCTGAGAGGGTTGCATGCCTAAAAACAGGGCGGTTGATTCTGCGGCCAAAATGCAGATACTGCTGGTGGACGATCGCCCGGGGAATATTCTGGCGCTGGAGAACCTGCTCGCGCGCCCCAGCCGGCAATTTCTGCGCGCGGGGGACGGTAACGAGGCGCTCAAGATTGCCCTCAATCGGGAAGTAGACCTCGTTATTCTCGATGTGCAAATGCCCGGCATGGACGGCTTTGAAGTCGCGCAGATTCTGAAATCCAACAAACGCACCAAGGACATTCCCATTATTTTTGCTTCGGCGGAAAAAAAAGATCACAAATTTATGATGAAGGGCTTTGAAGAGGGCGCGGTCGACTATCTTTTCAAGCCGCTTGATGCGGATATAACAGAAGCTAAGGTCGCAGTCCTGTTGAAATTGCAGGCGCAGAGAAAGGAACTCATTGAGAAAAACCGCTCCCTTGAAAATGCCTCGCTGCTCATCAACAACAGCGTCGACATCATCGGCATCGTCGACGGAGCCTCGTTGAAATTTGAGGACATCAACCGCAGTTTCGGAAAGCATCTCGGCTATTCCGCGCAGGAGACGCTCGGTACTGCCCTGACTTTTTTTCTTCCCGAAGAGGATAAAAAAACGGTAGAGAAGATGCGCAATACCGACAAAAGCCAGTTTTCCTTTGAAACACGCTTTTACAGCAAGGATCGCAGCATCAAGTGGTTGCAGTGGAATGTTGCCGTGAAAAACGGCAAATGGTTTCTTAACGCGCGCGACATCACCGACCTGAAGCAGGCCGAACAGATCAGAAACTACCTCGCCACCGTCGTGAAGCAGTCTGAGGATGCGATCTATATTCACGACCCGGAGGGTAAAATCATATCGTGGAACGAAGGCGCGGAAAAGATTTACGGCTACAAAGAGCGCGAAGCGCTGCACATGAAGGTCTGGAACATTATCCCGGAATATTTGAAACCCGATATGAGCGATCTGCTTTCTCAGATCGGCAGGGGCGAAAAGGTATTCTTCCGCGAGGCCAAAAGAATTACCAA
>CAYHJO010000030.1:0-27845 GCA_964356715.1 uncultured Turneriella sp.
CTGTGACCGACTGGAGCGGTGAGGGTTATGCCCTCATGGCGAAGGGGCTTACCAAGTCGGGCGATATGCTGCCGCGCAAAGTCGCGCTGGGCGATGATTTTTTTGACCTACCTTTGAGTGAAGACAGAAAAGCCGGTGTCAGGTCTGCGCTGCTCGAAGAGCGGCGCGAAGGCCGATGATTTTCTGGGATAGTTCGGCAATTGTGCCCCTTCTGGTGCGCGAACCCAAGACTGCCGATGCAGAGGCTGCGCTCAAAGAAGACCGCGATATTCTGGTGTGGTGCCTGACCTATCTCGAATCGACTTCGGCTCTGAACCGCCTGCTGCGCAGCGATGAATTGCATTTTGGTCACTACCGTGCGGCCGAAGAGCGGCTGAAGCGCCTCGCCGCAGCGTGGGACCAGATTATCTTTTCCGACAAATTGATGCAACTCGCAGCCCGGCTTTTGCGCACGCATCCGCTGCGCACGGCCGATTCGCTGCAGCTCGCCGCGGCGCTCATTGCGGGCAAGCATGACCCATCAAAGGTCAGTTTTTTTAGCTACGATGAAAGACTCAATCAGGCGGCCGAGCGCGAGGGTTTGAATGTGATGGTTCCGGCGTGAATACGCGTGTCAGAGGACATTCATGAATCCCCAATGGCCATTCTTCTTTGCCGGCTGTGGCCTATATGGCCTGAGGTATCTGTGACCCCATATATTCCCGGCGTCAATATTCTTGAACGCAAGATCAAAACCACTGACGGCTACCAGCTCAGCGTGAAATATGCCGGCCCCGAAGACGGGCCTGCGATTATTTTTCTGCACGGCTTTCCTGAGTTCTGGTACGGCTGGCGCAAACAGATTCCGTATTTTGTCGAGCGCGGCTACCGCGTGATCGTGCCCGACCAGCGCGGCTATAACGACAGCGACCGGCCGCCGCACATTGCCGAATATTCGATCATCCAGCTCGCCGACGACGTGGCTGCGATTGTGCGGCAGATGCAGCTCTCAGGTTGTGCGCTCGTTGGCCATGACTGGGGCGCTGCGGCTGCGTGGCAGGCGGCGATTCGATACCCCGCAATGTTCTCGCGGCTCATTATTCTGAACGTGCCGCACCCGCGCGTGATGATGGAGACGCTCGCGACGAACCCGCTGCAGCTCTTGAAGAGCTGGTATATGTTTTTCTTTCAGCTGCCGTTTTTTCCGGCATGGCTGGCGTCGCTCGGCGGCTACCGCCGTTTTGCCGAGGGCATGCGCGGCACCGCAAATCCCGGTTCTTTTACCGACGAAGACTTGGAAATCTATATCCATGCGTGGCAGAAACCCGATGCGCTCGATTCGATGATCAACTGGTATCGCGCGGCGTTCCAGCATATAGAATTCGGCGGGCCCTCTGAAGTCGAAGTGCCGACCATGATTCTGTGGGGCGAGGGGGATCGTTTTCTGGAGGCGAGCATGGCAACCGCGAGCAAAAAATACTGCCGCAGTGTGGACGTGAAATTTTTTCCGCATGCAACGCATTGGTTGCAGCACGACGAGAGCGAAGCCGTCAATAAAGAGATAGAGGCATTTATCAAACCATGATTGCAAAATCCGTTATCAGCCGCGTTAAGCCGCACCCCGACGGCGGCTTTGCACACGACTTAAAAGACAAATTGCTCACCGGCGTCGGTGCCACCGCGGACCATTTTCTGCGCACTTTTCTTTCGACGCGCGTGCTGTTCAGCAATGTGCCGGTGATTCCGAAACTGGTGCAACCCGATTACCGAAAGCGGTGGGATTTCTACGGCAACCCCGGGTTCATCAGCAAGCCCGAAACTTTTTTCCAGAAACCCTTGAAATCTGAACCCGTTGTGCGGCCGGCTGAACCGATGGATTTGCCGATCCATGGCGCCATCTATGAAGACGTCATTTTCCCCAGCGAATTTGAGCCGTTGAATCCGGCATACCATGCGACGGAGATATTTCCCGCCCGGCAGGCAGCTACGTGTGCGCGATACATCCGTCATGCGAAAGGCGACAAACCCACGCTCGTCGTCGTGCACGGCTATGTGCTCGACGGCTATGACTTCAATGCGCAACTCTTCGAGGTCGCGAAATTCTTTCGCCTCGGTTTCAACATTCTGATGTACACGATGCCCTACCACGGGCCGCGCAAACCGCCGGGCGCGCGTTTCAGCGGCGATGGGTTTATGTTCTTCGACGTCGCGCGCATCGCCGAGAATGTGCGGTGGTCGGTTCATGACCTCACACGCTATATCGATTTTCTGTCAGAACGTTCAAAGCAACCCATTGGTATGATGGGCTTTTCGCTGGGTGGATTTCACACGGCGCTGATGGCTTCGCTCGATCAGCGGCTGGCGTTCGCAATTCCCGTGGTGCCGGTCATTACGCTGTTCAATGTGATCTTACAGTGGCAGCCCAGCGCGGCCGTGATCCAGGCTTTCATGAGACTCTTATCGATGGATCGAGCCGAAATCGATCGCCTGCTTTTTCCCGTATCCCCGCTGGCGCGGCCGGCAGCGATCGACCACAACAGGCTGTTGATTATTGCGGGCACCGCCGATCGTATGGCGCACCCCGACCACGCGCACAGCCTGTGGCACCACTGGAAGCACCCGAAGATTTACTGGTTTCCCGGCAACCATCTGCTGCATTTTGAGAAGACGCACTATATGCGTGAGGTGGTGGCGTTTCTCAGGGGTTTGCGGATTTTCTAAGCGCATCTGATAATTGTCATCCGAGGCGGGAATTTTTTTCCCGGTCGGTTCGCTGAACCGCGCCGAATGTAAAACCCTGCTTCGCAGAGGCTGACCGACGAATTTCCGCCAAGGTGCGCGTGTTCTCTCTGAGTTCGACGCATAAATCGGTTTTTTTCTTGCCGCGGTCAATCCATCGCATTAAATTAACCAAATGGTTAAAAAAGTCCTTTTTCTCAGCACTCTGGCAACAGCCATATTTGCCGATGAAGCTTACGACATTGCCGCACGCGCAGAAAAAACCCAGCGCAATTTCGGCGACGAAACCGTAGAGTCGACGATGCAACTGATTGCAGCCAACGGCTCCGTCGTCACGCGGAAGACGAAGAATTTCACACTCGAACGCGCCGGCAGCCGTGATTATCAGCTGTTCCAGTTTCTCGAACCGGCTGACGTGCGTGGTACTTCGCTGCTAACACATCAGGATCCCAAAGGTGACGACAGCCAGTGGCTTTACCTTCCCGAGCTGCGCCGTGTGAAGCGCATTTCGTCGACCGGCAAGACGGGCTCATTCATGGGCAGTGAATTCACCTATGAAGACATCGGCGGCAATACTCTGGAAAAATTTACATATAAGAAGCTGCCCGATGAAAGCTATCGCGGCAAAGACTGTCACGTGCTCGAAAAGGCCCCGAACTATTCGAACAGCGGCTACACGCGCATCAAGATGTGGGTTTCCAAAGACAACAATCTGGTTCTGCGACAGGACTTTTTTGACCGCAAGAATTCACTTCTGAAAATTATGATCTTTGAAGGCCATCAGAAGTATGGCAATACCTGGCGCTCTGCGAAAATTTCTGTAGAGAACCTGCAGACGAAGAAAAAAAGCGTGCTTGATTTCACAAGCCGCAAGATGAAGGCGGGTCTTTCGGCCGATCTGTTTACCGAGCGAAACCTGCAGCGCCTCCAATAGTAACCGTTTAACCAGCTCACGGTGACAAGAAGCAACCAATGAAGCGGATCATGTTGGGCCGGCGTGTTTATGACTGGCACAAGGCGCTTGTTGCCTTATTGCTTACAGCCGCGCTCACCCCGGTTTGGGCTCAGTCTATCGAATTTTCTGAGAACACGCGCCTCAACTACAAGGGCAATCTCGGCATCAACTACTGGTATTTCCCGAAAGCAGCACCCCGGCCCGAAATGCCCGAACACGTCGGCACCTTTGATGGTCAAATCGATCTCAACCTCAAGACGGGGAAATATTTCGAATTCAGGGTCAATCCGCGAGGCGTGGTCGACGCCAAAGACCAGAACCGGCGCCGCTTTCTGCCGCAAGATATTTACGCCGATTTTGTTACCAGCCGCTTTGAGCTGCGCGCGGGTTATCAGGTCTTCTCGTGGAAAACCGTCGAATCGGTCGCGCACTCTGACATCTTGAACCAGACCGACCCATCGCTTGATTTCTTCGACGCACCTAAAATCGGGGAACCTGCGCTCAGAAGCAGGATTATCTTTGGCGAAGAAAGCCCGCACACTCTGGAATTTTATTATCTGCCCTATTTTACTCCGGCCAAATTGCCTTTGCCGGGCAATCGCTTCGATTTTTCCGGCGCGCTACCGCAGACGACGTACATGGGGCAAACTATTTCACCTTCAGTTATATACGACCCCGACCTCAACACGTACGAAACACCGTATAACCGCTGGCGGCCGCAAGGTGCAGTGCGCTACCAAAAGCAGCTTTTTGGCAAGGTAGACACATCGTTCTATTATTTCAACGGTTATAAGCGCTTTCCGCAATTGCATTCGGTCGCCGCCACTGCGATTATTACGCCCTTACCGGGTATAACAATACCCACGCAGTTTGCGCAGGCGTATAACCCGATTCATCAGGGGGGTGTGACCTGGCAGGGAACGATCGATGCGTTGCTGGTCAAGGGCGATGTGGCATACATTCAGTACGTCACCGATACTCTCGCTCAAGATCGAAAAACCATTGTGAAACCTTACGCCCAATACACGATCGGCTTCGAATACACTTTCAATAGCCTGTTTATCGACAGCCAGGATCTCGGCGTCATCGTCGAGGCTCTCGGCGATACAGACACGGGAAAAAATTCGACGGAACTGGATATCTTTCGGCCGTTCCAAAATCACATATTTGGTGGTCTGCGCTATTCATTCAATAATACCGGCGATCGCTCGCTACTCGCCGGAACGTTCACCGACTACAAGAAGGGCGATGTGATAGCGCGTATCGAATATGAAGAACGTTTCTTCGAACGGGTTAAAGTCAAGGCTCAATTTCTGGGTTTTGCTACTTCGGCGACGAGCCAGCTTAAGCCATTTGAACACACGACGCGCGCGAGCCTGATGGTGTCATATTATTTTTAGAATATTGATCGCTCCCCCGTTCCCCCTGCCAGGCAGGGGGGCCGCCGACCGCCGCACGGACAGCGCGCGCGGCTGGTGCGAGGTGGGGTAACGTAAGGAGAAAACATGTCGAAACAAACCACTGGTTATAAGATCGCCCAATTTGTTCTCAGGCGCAGATGGTACATCATCGGGGCCAACGTTGCGCTATTGCTGATCGTCTTCGCGGGTATGGCAGTCCGGGGAAAAAAATTCGGAGACCACATCAACTATATGAAGGCAGTGCGCGAAGACCCCACCAAGCGTATCGAAGGCTACAAGGGCCAGAAGCCAATGTTCGATTCAGATTACCGCGTATGGTTCGACAGCGAAGACCCCAACCTCAAAGCAATGGACGAGCACCAGGGTATCTATAACCGGGAAGACATTCTGATTGTGCTCGTGAAATCGAAGAGCGGCAACTTATGGAACAACGCGAACCTGCTTTCGCTGAAGAAACTCACCGACAATCTGTGGAAGGCAGCGTATACCAACCGCGTCGACGGCCTCGCCAACTTCAATTACACGCTGGCAAAAGGCGATGACCTGAAGGTGAGCGAATTTCTCTCAGACCTGCCTTACGACGATCAGAAGCTCGCCGAAAAGAAGAAACAGGTGCTCGACGATCCGCTGATGACGAAGTTCCTGATCTCACCCAAACTGGACATGACGCAGATCACGATGAAGATCATCGCTCCACAGGATTTTCCCGACGCTTTTCCCGACGCGAAAGCAGCAACGTTGAAAATCGTGCAGGAGCTGACCGGCGAAAACAATGATCTGCAGATCATGCTCGCAGGCTCGGTGATGCTGAATAATGCGTTTCTCGAGTTCATGATGAACGACCAGAAGACGCTCGTCCCTCTGATGTTTCTATTCATCATCATCACCATGACGCTGATGCTGCGCTCGCTGTGGGGTATGGTGTTGCCGATGCTGGTCCTTTTCACCTCGATCATATTCCCGATGCTGCTCTTTATGGGGCTTTTCGGTTACCCGCTCAACAATGCTTCGGCGAATACGATGCAACTGATGGTCGCCATTGCCATCGCTGACTCTATTCACATCATGGCGGTGTTTCTGCGCAACATGCGGCACGGTATGACGCGCGAAGAAGCAATTATCGACACCCTCGATAAGAATTATCTCGCATGCCTGCTTACCTCAGTAACGACGGCCATTGGTTTCTATTCTCTCGTCACGCAGTCGATGCCACCCTTCAGGGATATGGGGCTTTTTGCCGGTACCGGCACAATCTATGCCTGGTTCGCATCGGTCTTCACGTTGCCGGCACTCTTGTCAATAATCCCGTTCAAGCAGCACCCGAAAGCTTCTGTGGCCGATTTCGACGATGGCGTACCGACCAGGGGTTATGAGAAGTTTGTAGATTTCATATACAAATACAAATATCCCATCTTGGTTGTCTGGCTGCTTTCTACGATCGCGTCCATATTTCTCGTTTTCCGTATCCAGATGGACAATAATACCATGGCGTATTTCGACAAAAAGTCGGAGTTTCGTATCGCATCCGACTACATTGACAAGAATATTCTCGGCACAATGCCGTTTGAATTCAACTTCCGCGCCGGCGGTACTGGCTCTGCTTACGATCCGGCCTTTCTGAAGAAAGTGGAGAAATTCCAGAACTACCTGATGTCAAAACCGGAATATGAGTTCACGCACGTATCGAGCATACTCGATATCGTCAAGCGCATGAACAAGACCATGTATGCCGAAGATCCGAAGGAGTACCGAATTCCGGAACCAAAAGCTGGTACCGACACGCGAAAGCTCATAGCGCAGTACATGTTTCTCTACAAAACGAATCTGCCACAGGGGTCAGACGTCACCAACCTCATCGACTCAGACGACTCGATGGTGCGCGTAACCGGCTTTGCGCGCGCGCAGACATCAAACCAACAAGTACGCAATGCGGCTGAAATTAACGCATGGATCGACAAAGAGATGCCCGAGACGAAAGCGCGGGCCGTTGGCATCCCGGTCATGTTCTCTCTGTTGATGAATCAGGCTATTCCCGGGATGATCTGGTCGATGGCACTTTCGCTTGGGCTCATTACGCTGTCGATGGTCGTTGGCTTTAAGAGTCTCAAGCTGGGACTGCTATCGATGATCCCCAACGTATGGCCGGTGCTGTTTCTTTACGGCGCGATCGGGCTCACCGGTTACGTTGTCGACCTCAGCGTAGCAGTGGTAGCGATGATCACACTCGGTATTGCCGTCGATGATACGATTCACTTTCTTGCAAAGTTTCTACGTGCATACCATTCGAAGCCCGATGTGAAAGAGGCCATCCTTCACACGCTGCGGGAAACCGGCAGCGCGCTCATCATGACATCGGTTATTCTTGTCGTTGGTTTCGGGATTCTGATTTTCAGCGGTTTCCGTATCAACGCCAACGTCGGAATGCTCTCGGCTATCATTATCGCGCTGGCGCTTCTGGCAGATTTTGTGATCACGCCTGCGGTCATCATTACCTTCTTCAAGGCAAAAGACTTTGAAGAGAATACCGCGGAAGTCTGACGCGGCGGGTGTCGCAGCCACATGAACTTCAGAGTGTGAATTTCTGGAGTCAGGACCCAGGGGATAGGTGTGAGCTATTCCGGGGCAGTAGTTTTCGCACGAGCGTAGCAAGAACCAAAACGCCGAAAGGAGTCAAACCTGCAAAGAAACCCGCAAGCTGCGGTGTGAGTTGGCAGAGGCCCGCGGGCCATAGCTTCCACACGATAGTACCACCTACGATGCTCGTGATCGCAGCCACGCCGTTGCGTGCACCAAAGAACATACCGGCGATCAGCGGCACAAAAAGCGCGACCAGCCCGTACGTCGAGGAGTCAGAAACCAGTTCGGTGATCTTATCATAGCGCAATGCAATGACCAGAGAAACGCCTGCCAGCAGCACGGTTGAGGCGCGCGACAGAGGCAGCATTTTCTGGTCACTGGTGCCAACGAATTTGCGCAGCAAATTCTCACTGAGCACCACAGAGGGGGCTAGCAGCGCACCGCTCGCAGTCGACAAAATTGCCGAAAGCAGCGCACCGAAGAACACGATCTGTAGCGCGACGCCTGTTTTGGCAAGAATCAGCTTAGGAATCAGAAACTGCATATCCCCCGTAGCTTCTGCCGGGGTCAGCACACGCAGCGCGAGATAGCCCAGAAACAGCGGTGTCATGGCGACTGAAAGATACAGAAACCCGGAAAATATCGATGAAAACACCGCCACGCGTTCACTGCGCGCCGACATCACGCGCTGAAAAACATCCTGGCCGGGTATTGAGCCAAGGCCTATCACGGCCCACGCATTGACAAAGGCGATAATGCCGCCGCTGTCCGTTGTCTTCATCATCTGCCAATGGCCACGCGGCGGCAATGCAAGCACCGCTGCGACGCCGCCATGGTCTGCTGCGACCACCACCAGCACGACGATTAATCCCACTATGATTACAACCATCTGTATCGAATCGGTCATCGACACGGCCCACATGCCGCCGACAGTTGTGTAGAGTGTGACCAAAAGGGCCATCAGGACAATCGCGGTTTTCAGATCGAGCCCCGTGACGGTGTTGAGCACGATGCCGAGAGCGAGAAACTGCGCGGCGACCCACGAAAGATACGAAAACACCATGACGACCGATGACACGATTTCGGTTGTGACGCCGTATTGCTGCAGATAAAATTCGCCGAGATTGTTGAGGTTCATCCGGTAAAGCCGGCGCGCAAAGAAAAGACCGACGAGAATCAGGCAGAGCGCCGCTCCGAACGGTTCTTCAATGACGCCGCTTAGGCCGTTCTTTGCAAATTCTGCCGAAGAACCGAGAATCGTTTCTGAACCAAACCACGTCGCGAACACCGTGGCAGAGGCCATGAAGAATGAAAGTCTTTTGCCGGCGAGCGCGAAGTCGCTCACGGTTTTGACGCGCCGCGCGGCAATAAAACCGATCACCAGTGTGAGCAGAAGGTAAGCGACGATACCGGCGATCAGCATATGGGTTGCGGATTAATCGCCGATCTGGCTTTGCCCCGTCGAGAGAGATTTGCTGTACTTGTTGAGGGCCGGTGCGAAAGTCAGCCTAGCAGTCTGCGGAAAAACTCCCGAAAAAGCGCAAAGCCTCGCGATTTGCCCTAGACTTTTCTGCGAAAAGTTACTGGCAAACCGCTACTAAAGCGGCCGAAACGGCCTGCTTTTCGCTTTTTCGGTTTCCGCAGACTGCCCGCAGTTTCCTTTTTCAGGAAACTGCAAGATAAATTCGTATGGCAATCAGCGAGAACACAAAAGATATTCTTTCGTTCGGCGCGCATGGCCGTGTGCAAAACAAGCTTGCGGAATATGAAGAGGCGCGCGCTGACTTATTCGCAGCGCAGCAATTGCTGAACGAATGCACCGAGAGCGTGAATTTGGCTCTCGCTGAGCTGCTGGTTGTCCGGAAAAAAGCGATCACGTCCCTCCGGGAGATCCGTCGTCTTGCACAACACTTCAGCGTCCGCGACCGCGACCTTGCCGATATGAAGATTGCCGGTGAGATTGAACTCGCCTTGCAGCATGTTGAGGCCACTCTCACCGGCGCCGAAATCGCAGAGAATACGCTGCAGGGCGTCACCACCGGCGCATCGGCAGCACTCGGCGTCTGGGCGCTTTCTGCGGCCAGTGGCGGCGCCGTGGCAACAGGGGCCACCGCAGGTTTACTCACAGGACTCGGCATCGCCCCGGCTGCCTTGGCGGGAATCACCGGCGGTTCTGTGGCCGCGGGTGGTGCTGTCGCCGGCGCCGCCGTGATCGGCAGTCTCGCGGTAATTCCTGCCGTCGCGGCGGTGGCACTTGTCAGCCATTTTCGGGCGGGGAAAAAGATCAAAGAGATCGAAACTGCTTTAGCCGAGGTCCGGGTCGAGGCGGCGAAAAACCGCGCGCGGCAGACGTTGCTCGAAAATATGCAGCGCCGCGCGAATGAGATCGCGGGTGCCTCGGTAAAAACAGGGGAAACTTTTGCTGTAGAACTGAATAGGGTGCAGAAGCGGATCTTTCCCCTGGGCTTGGTGTCGCGCTGGGTAAAAGCTTTGCGCCGGTTATTGGGCGGTAATTATTTCAGTCGTCGCGACGTCGAAATCATCGGCCCATTATTGCAGCTCGGTGAGATGCTTGCAAAGTTGATCGACCAGAAGATACTGGATGAAGATGGCAAGGTGCACTGAGGCGGACGATGAGCAATAAATTACCGATACCCGGAAAACTCGGTGATCTGGTTAAACATATTCCGTTGCCCGACATCACGAAATTTTTTACGAACCTGACAGAAGCTTACAAAGAACAGAAACTGACCGAGCGCGAAATTGCGAAGATTACGGCACAGAAAGAAGTTTTGCTTGCCGAAATTTCCGCGCGGCATGAAACCTATCGTTTGGTTTTCGACCGCATTTTTGCCGAACGCCGCGCAGTGATCGATAATCTATTCAGCACGATCGATAAGGGGCTGGCGGCCAACGACACACAGCTGGTGCTGGGCGCGGTCGAGGGGCTCAGCCGCATCGTTGCCACTTCACCGTTCGCCAACACGCAGGGACTCTCGCGTCTGCTCGAATCAAAAACCACGGTTGAATTATGATTGGGGCCGCAGCCCCAATCATAATTCAATCCAGATATGGGCGCAGCCAGCGTTCCATCTCGTCGACAGATTTACCCTTGCGCGCCGCATATTCTTCGAGCTGGTCGCGGTCAATCTTGCCCACCGCAAAATATTTTGATTCGGGGTGTGCAAAATAGAGGCCGCTGACTGAGGAGGGTGGTGTCATCGCGAAGTTCTCGGTGAGCTCAATGCCGGTGTTCTTTTCGACCGATAGCCAATCGAAAAGAGTGCGCTTTTCGGTATGGTCAGGCGAGGCCGGATAACCGGGTGCGGGGCGAATACCGACATATTCTTCTTTGATGAGACCTTCAATGTCGAGCTTTTCATCGGCCGCATAACCCCAGGTGAGTTTACGCACCATTTCGTGTGCATATTCGGCGAACGCTTCGGCAAAACGGTCGGCGAGAGCTTTGACCATAATGGCCGAGTAGTCGTCGTTGTTCTTCTCAAAGCGTGCAGCGTATTCGCCCGCACCATCGCCGGCGGTGACAGCAAAGCCGCCGATATAATCCCGTTCGCCAATATAGTCGGCAAGCGAGTAATAGACCTGCTCATTGTCCTTTTTCCTCTGCTGGCGCAGAAAATGGAGGGTGTGGATCGGCGCCGGGTTGGTGAGCGCAGTCGAACCACCGGCGCTTCGACCACGCTCAGCGTCCGGTGAAAAAACCAGCACATCGTCTCCCTCTCTCCTGCACGGAAAAATCCCGACGACACCGCGTGGCTGGAAGGGTTTATCGCGCAGAATCTGCGCCAGGATTTTCTGACCGTCGTTGAAGAGTTTTGTGGCCTCTTTGCCGACAACCTCGTCGTCGAGAATTCGCGGATAACGCCCGCGCAGTTCCCAGGCCATGAAGAAAGGTGACCAGTCGATATAGGGCACGAGATCACCCAGACGCACATTATCGAGCAGCGTGATGCCGAGTTTGTTCGGCAGTTTCACCGGCGCAGATTTCAATTGTGGTGCTTTCGCGCGCGCTTCGGCAATCGGCAGCAGTTCGCGTTCTTTCTTGCCGTTCAGATAATCTTCGCGAATCTTAATTTGCCCCGCACTGAGTTCTTTCACATAATCGGCGCGCATATCTTTGCTCAGCAGTTTTCCCAATACACCGGTCACCAGTGAAGCATCGGGGACGTGCACGACCGGATTATCGTACGAGGGGACAATCTTCACGGCGGTGTGGGCAGCCGAAGTCGTGGCGCCCCCGATGAGCAGAGGCTGAGTAAATCCGCCTTTTTTCATTTCGCTGGCGACGTAGACCATCTCGTCGAGCGAGGGGGTGATGAGACCCGACAGGCCGATAACGTCTGCGTTGATTTCTTTGGCCTTAGCGAGAATCTTATCGCACGGCACCATGACGCCCATGTCAATGACTTCATAGTTGTTGCAGGCGAGCACGACGCCCACAATATTCTTGCCGATGTCGTGCACGTCGCCCTTGACGGTCGCCATGAGTACCTTGGTCTGTGTGCTCGTGACACCCGAGTTTTTTTTCTCTTCTTCCATGAACGGCAGAAGGTAGGCGACGGCCTTTTTCATGACGCGCGCCGATTTAACGACCTGCGGCAGAAACATTTTTCCCGCTCCGAATAGCTCGCCGACCACGCGCATGCCGCCCATCAGCGGTCCTTCGATCACACGCAGCGTGGGCTGATATTTCTGCCGCAGCTCTTCGACGTCTTCGTCGACAAACTGGTCAATACCTTTGACCAGCGCATGTTTGATGCGTTCTTCGGGGGTGTTCTCGCGCCAGGTCAGATCTTCTTTTGCCTGCTCTTTGCCACCGCCTTTGTATTTTTCCGCAATATTGAGCATGCGCTCGGTTGCGTCGGGGCGACGATTAAGTATAATGTCTTCGACATGTTCTTTCAGTTCAGGCGGAATGTCTTCATAGACTGCGAGCATGCCCGCATTGACGATGCCCATGTCGAGGCCGGCTTTGATTGCGTGATACAGAAATACCGAGTGGATCGCCTCGCGCACGGCGTTATTGCCTCGGAATGAAAAGGACACGTTACTCACGCCACCCGAAACGTAAGCGCCGGGGCATTCCTGTTTGATGCGGCGCGTGGCATTGATAAAATCGACGGCGTAGTTGTTGTGCTCTTCGATGCCCGTGGCCACAGTGAGAATATTCGGGTCGAAAATAATATCCGACGGCGGTATATGTGCCTTTTCTGTCAGCAGCTTGTACGCGCGTTTGCAGATGCGCACCTTTTCTTCTTCTGTCGCTGCCTGGCCCTGTTCGTCGAATGCCATGACAACCATCGCAAAACCGTGTTCGTTGACAATGCGCGCCTGTTCGAGAAATTTTTCTTCGCCCTCTTTAAGACTGATCGAATTGACGATGCCTTTTCCCTGCACGCACTTGAGGCCCGCATAGATCACTGACCATTTGGAAGAGTCGATCATGATCGGTACGCGTGCGATATCGGGTTCCGAGGCAATCAGGTTCATGAAACGCGTCATAGAAGCTTCACCGTCGAGCAGCGCTTCATCGAAGTTGACGTCGATGATGTTCGCGCCCGCCATCACCTGCTGGCGCGCGACGTCGAGCGCCTCGTCGAATTTGCCGTCGAGAATGAGCTTCTTGAATTTCGGCGAACCCGTGACGTTAGTGCGTTCGCCGATCATCAGAAAACCGGTCGAGCCGTCGAGGTTGAGCGGCTCGAGCCCTGCGAGGTGCAATGCGCTCTTTAGCCCCGGGCTTAAGCCCGGGGCTAAAGAGCGCGGCTTCTCAATCGCTACCCGTTTCACCATCTCGCGAATGTGGTCGGGAGAAGTGCCGCAGCAGCCGCCTGCGATATTGAGCATACCTTCTTTGGCAAAGACAGCGAGGTCTGCCGCAAACATCGCGGGAGTCTCGTCATAACCTCCGAATGCATTCGGCAAACCGGCGTTCGGATAGCAGGAAATAAATACATCCGATACACGAGAAAGAGCTGCGAGATGTGGTTTCATATCTTTTGCACCGAGAGCGCAGTTGATGCCGATCGACAGCGGATTTGCGTGGCGCACCGAATTAAAAAACGCCTCTGCGGTCTGCCCGGAGAGAGTGCGACCCGATGCATCAGTGATTGTGACAGAAATGGAAACGGGTAGACGATACCCCAGTTCTTCAAACGCCTCTTCAAACGCCACAATCGCGGCTTTGACGTTCAATGTGTCGAGGTTGGTCTCGGGTAGCAGCAGATCGACACCGGCTTTCATCAGCGCAATCGTCTGCTCCTTGAAACAGGCTTTGAGCTCGTCAAACGTCGTCGCGCGGTAAGCCGGATTGTTCACGTCGGGCGAAATTGACGCGGTTTTGGTGGTTGGCCCGAGCGCACCGGCTATAAAAATTCTCCTGGACTCGCCATTCTCTTTATAAAACGCCTCGCGCGCATCAGACACACACTTCACCGCCGCGGCATTGAGTGCGGGTACCAGGTGTTCGAGTTTGTAGTCGGCCTGCGAGATCGAATTGCTGCTGAATGAATTGGTTTCAATGATGTCGGCGCCGGCGTCGATGTATTCGCGGTGTATCGCCGTGATAACATCGGGGCGCGTGAGACACAGAATATCCGAGTTGCCTTTGAGGGGGATTTCGTGTTTACTGAGGTCGGGAATTCCCGGTGCGGACTGCGGATTGTTGCGATAATCTTCTTCCGTTAAGCTGCGGCGCTGGATCATCGTGCCCATTGCGCCGTCGAGAATTAAGATTCTCTTCGAGAGCGCTTCACGGATTTCGGCTTCACTGTAACGAGGCATATATCGATATATCTAAATGTATCGATGCGTTGTAAAGCAGGTTAGAACCTGTGTAGGCACGATATTTGTGGCTATGGAAAATCGTAGCTAGAGCGTTAAATCGAATGGTGGCTGATTTCCAGCTATGGAAATCCATAGCTGGCCGCCAGAATCATTTCCTGATCAGCACATAATAGTGCGCACGTCCACGCACGACGTGCAGCAGGTATTCTGTCTTATCCGTCGACAGAATCGCCTTGCCCTGTTCGATGTTTCTGACCGCTTTTCCGTCAGCCTCGACAATCACGTCGCCAGACGTCAGCCCCGCATGCTGCGCCGAGCTGCCCTGTTCGATGTAGGTGATGCAGATACCAGAAGTCTGTTCGAGCTGGAATTTTTCGGCAACCGCATCGTTGATTTCCATGGCGACAAACCCCAGCTGCGTCTGCCATTTTTTGCCCTCGGCGGGCGGGCGTTCTTTCACTACGCCGACGATTTCCTGGGCTTTGCCCGCGCGCAGCACTTCGAGGCGCACGTCCTTGCCGATCGGCAGATCTGACAATTTGCGAATGACCGGTTGCAGGTCTTTGCTTTCGATCGCCACCACCGCCTCGCCGTTGACGCGCAAGACGATGTCGAGCGGCTGCAGCTTGCCGTAAAAATTTGAGGTGCGCAAAATCTGCGATATCATCACGCCCTGCGCGTCAGAAATTCCGAGACGCTTGCGCAGTTCAAAATCGAGCGGCTGCAGATGCACACCGAGCCAACCACGCCTGATGCCACCCGATTTGAGCAGCTTGTCTTTCACCTCAAGCGCGGTTTCGATCGGTATGGTGAATGCCAGACCCGAACCACCGCGCGAGTTGATGCCGATCACTTCGCCGTCCATGTTCAAGAGCGGTCCACCCGATCAGCCCGGCGCAATAAAGGCATCGGTCTGGATAAAATCGTTTAGCACCGGCGCCTGCGGCACATTACGGCCTTTGGCTGAAATGATGCCGAAGCTGACGGTGCGGTCAAAACCATACGGATTGCCGACCGCAAGAACCCATTGGCCGACTTTCGCGAGTTTGCTTTTGCCCAGCACAACAGGCCGCAGACTTTTCACGGCGTGCGCATCGACCTGTAACACTGCTACATCCGTCGGCTCGTCGGAACCCAGCACCTTTGCTTCGTATTCGCGCGTGTCACCGTTGAATTTTACGATGACTTTAATGCTGTTGTCGACTACATGGTGGTTGGTCAGAATCATGCCTTCTTTATTGATGACAAAACCCGAGCCCATGCTTGAAAATTTTTTGTTATTCAGGCTGCCTTCGACTTTGATGTGCACCACGCTGTTCGTGATGTCGTCGCTGATACTGGTAATATGGTTTTCGAGTTTTTCGAGATCAGCGGGGTAGGGGGCGGCGAAAAGCGGCAACGAAAGGCACAGTGCGGGAAGCAGGGAAAATTTGGGCATCTCCTATAGTCTGTTTGCCCGATTCGGCGTAAATCGCGATCTGCATTCTATTCCTCTGGCTACCTGCCAGGATTGACCGCAAATTACCCGGAGACAAAGCGAAAATCGCCCTGCGGCGCATTTCCACAGGAGTTTGAATTTTTAAACGTTCATAGTATTTTTTCATATACAATACAACCGCAGCGTCCCAAGCTGCTACAAAGCCGGTGACCTCGGGCCAGTATTTCTCCGGCATAGGCTGCAAAACCGCCGGACCCGCGCAGGCACTCCCTGACTGCGCGCCAGGGCCACCAATTCTATTTCTGTCGTTGCGGAGGTCGAATGGTTGTTGCAAATCGGAAAGTCTTAGAATCTTCATCACGCGTGTTCGACCGGATTGCACGGTCGGTTTCCGTGATTACCGTTATTGTCGGCGTTCTCGCGATGCTGGGCTGGATATTCGGGATTTCCGTGCTCAAGAGTGTGCTGCGCGGCCTGCCGCCCATGAAATTCAACGTCGCTGTGAGTTTTGTTTTGCTCGGTATCTCATTATGGATCGCACGCAGCGGGGCGTCTGGTCGGTTTTTGCGAACGAATGGGCAGATCTTCTTGGGCGTGGTCTTGCTCATTGCGCTAGCGACACTGAGCGAGAATCTGTTCGATGTAGATTTCGGTATTGACCAGCTTCTGGTGCGAGATGTGGTAAATTTTCCCGGCGACGTGCCCGGCAGAATGAGTGCGCGGGTGGCTCTGTGTCTTTGCATGCTTTCGCTGGCGTTATTGCTGCTGTTATCGAACAGCAAGACCTTCCGCAAAGTTATACAGTTTTTGGCGTTAGCTTCGGTCATGGTAGCCCTTTCATGTCTTGTCGGTTATGCCTACGATTTCGCAGGCCAATATCATTTGCGGCGAGTATTTTCTCCGATGGCGTTGCACACTGCGGTCCTGGTTATGCTCTTGGGTCTCATGATCGCCAGCGCACGACCAGACTACCTGTCCAGAAACCTCATTACTGCTAACGGCATTGCCGGCAGCTTTGCGCGGCACTTGCTGCCGGCCGCCATCGGTCTCCCGCTCATCGTTGGTTGGCTGATGTTGCAAGGCTATCACGCTGCGTATTTCAGCGTCGCTGTCGCCGTGGCATTGTTCGCAGTTGCAAATATCGGCGGACTTTGCGCTGCTGTGTTATGGAGCTCAAGTACCATAACGGGCATTGAAGCCAGACGGAAACACGCCATAGAAGAGCGGCAAAACAGCGATGAAAAATTCAAATATATGTTCGAGCATTCCCCCGTCGGCAAATCGATCACGCTGAATACGGGCGAAGTGCACGTGAATCAGGCCTTCTGCGATATGCTCGGCTATTCGGCGACTGAGCTCCAAAACAAGCGCTGGGAGGATATCACGCACCCTGAGGACATTCAGGATACAGATCGGGCACTGGCTCCGCTCATTGCCGGATCGAAGGAATCGATGCGTTTTACCAAACGCTATCTGCACAAGAATGGTCAAATTGTCTGGGCTGATATCAGCACCGTCGTGCGCCGTGACGCTGCTGGCAAGCCGCTGTATTTCATGAGGAGTGTGCTCGATATTACCGAGAACAAACGCATCGAGGCCGAGTTACGCCGCAGCGCGTGGAGCCTCGAAGAGGGGCAGCGCATTGCCCACGTGGGCAGTTGGTATCTCGATGTCGCCACCAACGAGGTGGAGTGGACCGAGGAACTCTACAAAATGTACCGCTTTGATAGCTCGCTGCCCCCGCCGCCCTATACCGAGCACATAAAACTTTTTACGTCCGAAAGCTGGCAGAGGTTGAGTGCGTCACTCGCGCACACACGCGAGACCTGCGAGCCTTACGAACTCGAACTCGAAACGATACAGAAAGACCAGAACCATGGCTTTATGTGGGTGCGCGGCGAGTGTGTCAAAGACGCGGCGGGAAAAACGGTCGGCCTGCGCGGCGTCGCGATGGATATTACCAGGCGAAAACAGGTCGAAGAGGAGCTGCGCGCGGCATCGCTTTATGCACGTAGCCTGCTTGAGGCCAATCTCGATCCGTTAGTCACCATCAGTACGGAGGGCAAGATCACCGACGTCAACGAAGCCACTGTTGAGGCAACCGGAGTTCCCCGTGAAACACTGATCGGCAGTGATTTTTGCGATTATTTCACAGAACCCGAGAAGGCGCGCGCCGGCTACCTCGAAGTTTTTGCAAAAGGCCTGGTGAGGGATTATCCGCTGAGCTTGCGACATGTTTCCGGGAAGATTCAGGACGTACTCTACAACGCGAGAATTTACCGCAACCCAGAGGGCGAGTTAAGCGGCGTACTCGCCACGGCGCGCGACATAACCGAACGCAAGCAGGCGGAGGCTGAAATCCGCCAACTCAACGCAGAACTCGAGCAGCGCGTCGCCGAGCGCACCGCTAAACTCGAAGACGCCAACAAAGAGCTTGAAAGTTTTGCCTATTCGGTTTCGCATGACCTGCGCACACCGCTCAGGGCCATCGACGGATTTTCACACCAACTGCTGAAACTGTACGCCGATAAGGTCGACGACGAGGGCAAACGCTACCTCAACATCGTGCGCGACAGCGCGCAGAAGATGGGCCAGCTCATCGACGACATTCTCACCTTCTCACGTATGGGTCGCACGCAGATGTCCCATGCCGAGGTTGGAATGGAAGCTATCGCACACGAAGCCTTCGACGAGCTCAAACCAACCTTCGCCGACCGCGAATTGACTGTAGATATTCAGGCGCTGCCGGTCTGCCATGGCGACCGGGCGATGCTGCGCCAGGTGTGGGTTAACCTTTTGAATAATGCCATCAAGTTCACAAGCCTCCGCGCGGTCGCGCAGGTCGAAGTGGGAGCCAGAACCGCAGATGCTGAACAGGTCTATTACATCAAGGACAACGGCGCCGGTTTTGACATGCGGTACGCTGGCAAACTCTTCGGTGTGTTCCAGCGCCTGCACAGCAATGAAGAGTTTCAGGGTACCGGCATCGGTCTCGCGATCGTCAAACGCATCGTCACGCGCCATGGCGGGCGGGTCTGGGCAGAAGGCAAGGTTGGCGAAGGCGCAACGGTTTATTTTTCATTACCACTTTCGAATGGAGGCAAAATATCATGAATGCGAAAAAAGATGTGATCGAAATTTTGCTGGTTGAAGATACCGCCACCGATGCCGAACTCTGCATACTGGCACTGAAAGACCGCAACCTTGCGAACCACCTGGTGTGGGTCAAAGACGGCGCAGAGGCGCTCGATTTCCTTTTTGCCTCCGGCCAGTACGCTGACCACCAGGTTGGGGACGTACCAAAAGTGGTATTACTCGACCTTAGGTTGCCCAAGATCGACGGTTTAGAGGTGCTTCGGCGGCTAAAGGCCGATGAACGCACGAAGCATATTCCGATAGTGGTTTTGACCTCGTCGAAAGAAGACCGCGATATAGTGAAGAGCTATAATCTCGGCGTCAACAGCTACGTCAGCAAACCCGTAGACTTCGACGAATTTTCAAAAACCGTCGGTGAACTGGGCCTCTACTGGCTACTCATCAACCGGCCGCCGATCTTGCATAAATAGTATGAATATGGCGCATGACCAAGAAGCAATACGCATTCTTTTGCTCGAAGACGTCGAGACCGATGCGGAGCTCGCAGCGTACGAGCTAAGAAACGCCGGCCTTTCGGTCATCACACACAGGGTAGATACTCGGCGAGCGTTTGAGCAGGCGCTCGGCGAGTTCAAGCCCGATATCGTGCTCGCCGACTATAATCTGCCGGGCTACAACGGCCGCGAGGCGCTGCAATTTGCCCGGCAGAATTTTCCGCTCCTGCCGGTGATCATGGTCACCGGTGTCATGGGCGACGAAGAGGCAGTCGAGATGCTGAAGCTGGGTGCCACCGACTATGTGCTGAAAACCCACATAGTGAGACTTGTGCCGGCCGTCTCCCGTGCGCTCACGGATCAAAAGAACGCGACCGAACGCGCATTGGCCGAGCAAAAAATGCGTGAATCTGAGTTGCGCTACCGGCGGCTCTTTGAATCGGCCAAAGATGGCATTCTGATTCTCGACGCGGAGACCGGCAAGATCGTCGATGCCAATCCGTTCATTCTCCGTCTGTTGTCCTATACGCTTGAAGAAATTACCGGCAAAGTTCTCGGGGATATCGGTCTCTTTAATGACACTGCCGCGAGTCTTGTGGCCTTTGAAGAACTACGGCAGAAAAGATATATCCGCTACGAAGATCTGCCGCTTGAGACCAAAAGCGGGCTGCGCATTGAGGTCGAGTTCGTCAGCAACATGTACCCTGTCGGCGACCACCAGGTGATCCAGTGCAACATCCGCGACATAAGCGGGCGTAAGCGCGCTGAACAGGCGGTACGGGATGAAAAAGAATTCTCAGACAGCGTGATTCAAGGCCTGCCGGATATTTTCTACCTCGTCGATCAGCAGGGCAGTCTGCGGCGTTGGAACCAAAAAGGGGCGGAACTGTTGGGGCTTTCAGCGGAAGAGATGTTAAAGGCTAACGTCCTGGCGTTCGTGCATGAGCAAGACAGACCCTTCGTGACGCAGAAAATTCAGGAGGCCTTTTCCGCGGGTTCAGCAGCGGGAGAGGCGCGCATGCTGTTGCAGGCGGGCATTAGAGATTACTATTTTTCTGCCAGGAAAATCCAGACGGGGGAAGGGCTATTTGTCATGGGTATCGGCATCGATATCACTCAACGCAAACAGACGGAAGCGGCGTTGCGGGCGTCGATGCAAAAATACCAGGTGTTATTTGACGGCTCGCGTGACGCATTGATGTTGCTGGCACCGCCTTCGTGGAAATTTGTCGACGCCAATCTGGCCACGGCAAAGTTATTCGGCGCCAGAGCAGCGGCGAATATAACGGACCTCGGGCCGTGGGATGTATCCCCGGAATTTCAGTCGGACGGACGACGATCGGCGGACAAGGCCCAGGAAGTGATCAGCATCGCCATGACGCAAGGAGCCCACTTTTTCGAATGGACTCATCAGCGACTAGACGGGACAATATTTGACTGCGATGTGTTACTGACGCGCTTAGAGTACGAGGGGGAGGCGTTGCTACAAGCCACGGTTCGCGACATTACCGAACGCAAAGCTGCCAAAGCCGCGCTGGTGCGCGCTAACCGCGCGCTCAAAACGCTGTCGGCCGGTAACCTCGCGCTGATTAAGGCGGCCGATGAAGATGCCTTGTTGCACGCTGTGACAAACGTCCTTGTCGAAACGGGTGGCTACAGCATGGCGGCGGTGTACTATGCTGAGAACAATAGGGAAAAAAGCATTGTTTCAAAGGTGGCGTCAGGCATAGAAAGTAACTACTTTGCGGATATCCATCTCAGCTGGGCAGATACGGAAACAGATCAACTTCCTCTCACAATAGCTATTCGCACCGGAACAGTACAAATATGCCGCGATATCGCCACAGACCCCGCGTTTAAACCGTGGCGGGAGGCGGCGCAGAAGCGCGGCTATATTGCCAACATCGCTTTTCCGCTTGCAGCCGACGGCAAAGTCTTCGGTGGTTTGAGCATCTATGCCTCAGAGGCGCACGCTTTCGATGACGATGAAGTTGCTCTGCTCGAAGAACTCTCAAACGACCTGGCTTACGGCATCGTCATGCTGCGCGTGCGTTCTGACCAGCAACAGAGCGCGGCAGTTCTGCGGCAGAGCCTCGAACAATCTGTTCAAACAATTGCCTCTACTCTTGAAGCGCGCGATCCCTATACTGCCGGTCACCAGCGGCGCGTTGCCGAACTGGCAAGGGCGATTGCGGTGGAAATGCGCCTTTCCGAAGAGCAGGTCAATGGCATCCATTTTGGCAGCATGATACATGATCTCGGAAAAATCCACATTCCGGCAGAAATCCTTTCAAAACCCGGTAAGCTCAGCGACATCGAGTTCATGCTGATCAAAACGCATTCGCAGGCGGGATATGATATCATCAAAGGAGTGAAATTTCCCTGGCCGATAGCCGATATGATTCTGCAGCACCACGAAAGACTCGACGGTACAGGTTATCCGCAAGGCCTCAAAGGGGCGCAAATCATACCCGAAGCGCAGATTCTCGCGGTAGCCGATGTCGTCGAAGCCATGGCTACGCACCGGCCGTACCGCGCAGCCTTGGGCATTGACGCCGCGCTCGCAGAGATCTCAAGGATGCGCGGCAAGCATTATGATCCGCATGTAGTGGATGCCTGCCTCAAGCTGTTCCAGGAAAAGAAATTTACCTTTCAATAATTCGGGAGCGCATAATAGTAAAGATGGATCAGGAGTGCCATGGAAACTCTTAAACTGTCGCTACTGTTTTTCCCCCTTAGTCAGTTGTTGAATCTGTTGGCGAGCCTGGGTGTTACACAGTTTGAACCGAACGAAGATAATCCTGATAAGTCTCTCGCGGGTGCCGACGATGCCATATATGCCGCTAAACAGGCGGGACGTAAGCGCGTCGTTAGCGGCTGACGTAATATCAAAACGATTCAATCAGCTGCTTGTACGTCGTTCTGTTGCCTTCAACCGGCATGACAAATCCGATCACCTTGATCTTTTTCATCATACCGTAAGTTTCAATGCCGAGCGGCGGCATGATCTTTTCCTGCTCCATAATCTTCTGGAAAGCGGGATACACCTTCATCGGTCCGAGCACAAACGAGGCACCGCTCTTGTAAGGGAAAGAACTCACGAGGGCCTTCGTTTTCGGAACGACAAAATGACGCAATTTGCCTTTCAGAGCCATTTTTTGCGCGGCAGGTAACGCATCTATCCGGCAAGCCAGAATCGAACGCAGGTTCGCTTCGGGCGTGCCGGGGGGATCGAGATAGAGCGCAAGGCTGTCGCACTCGGTAATGCCAGCGGCTTCATATTGTTTCTGGAACTTCGACCAGCTTTCACCGATGCCCTTATATGGCCCCCGATGCGTCGAATAGACGATTTCCGCCGGACCAAATTCGCCGCGTTCGACGCTTACCGTGCTAAAGCCGCCGAGATAGGTATACATGCCCAGCATCAGGGCAATGAACAGGCCGAAGATGATTCCGGCTATTTTGACGAGCTTCATGTGGGCGGTGGTGTTTTTGATTCGCAATGACCCTTTTTGCAATGGCCTGATTTGCAGGCTTTTTTGCAATTGTCGTCATCGCATTTCTTGCAGCACTCTTTTGCCTTGTCTTTATCGCCGCAGCATGCATGTTTGCCGTCTTTGTGGTCGCCTGCGCGACTCGACGAATCGCATTCTTTGCAGCAGTCTTTTTTGTCGCAGCATTCGCCGTGATTGCCTTTATGGTCTTGGTGCCTGTCGGACTCCGCTGGTTTGAGGCTTTCTTTCGCTGCGCTTGGGGCTTTCTTTTCTGCCGCTAACAGTACGTTGACGGGCAGTGCGAATGCCGCAACGGCGAGCATATGCATCGGTAATTTCATATATCCTCAGTGGCTACCGGGTTTGCTCTCACCGCGGCAACTATTTCATGTAATACGGCCGGCCCTCGTAGACGCGCACAAAGTCGCTGTCATAGACGTATGCCAGCTGCTGTTCATCGGCAGCTTCCGATGCGACATCGTCAGCATAGGCCTGGGCTTCAGCCAGCGTTTCGAAATCGTGCAGGATCGGCCTGGCGGTTCCTTCACTGACCACGACACGGAAACTGCCTGTCGGCATAGCTTGCGATGCGGCAATAATTCTGTAGATGTCTTCCACACGGTCCCCCGTACCGGTTACGGCTTTTCGATCGCGCTGCAAACCAATTGTGTAACAATTCGTTGCAGTGATTTTATGCTGTTGACCTCTTGAGGTCATCCGGCGAAAACACACCCAATGGACACGCCGAAAACCGACTTCAAGCCCTGGGACGAGCGCTACAGCGCCGAAGGTTTTTTTTACGGCAGTGAGCCCAACGATTTTCTGCGTTCACAAACGGGCCGCATACGTCCGCGCGGTCATGTACTCTGCCTCGCCGAAGGCGAAGGTCGCAACGCCGTGTTTCTCGCTGCGCAGGGGTTGAACGTGACGGCGGTAGACGGTTCACAGGTCGGATTAACCAAGCTCAAGACACTGGCGGCGCAGAAGCATATCTCGGTCGAAACCGTATGCGCCGATCTGGCCGACTTTGATATGGGCGTCGAAAAATGGGATGCGATTGTCTCCGTCTGGTGCCATTTGCCGCCAGTCCTGCGCGCCGATGTGCATGCGCGCGCAGTGAAAGCACTGAAACCCGGCGGAGTGTTTATTCTCGAGGCGTATACGCCGCGCCAGCTGCAATTCAAAACCGGCGGCCCGCCGGTCGTCGAACTGCTGATGACACTGGGTGCCCTCAAAAGCGAACTGAACGGCATGGATTTTCTGCATGGTGTCGAAACCGATCGTGTCATACACGAAGGCCGCGGGCATGAAGGCGAGAGCGCTGTCGTGCAAGTCGTTGCGCGGCGCAGCTGACATCGGCCACTATGGCAAAACTGGCTCGTATCGCACTGTTAAGTCTGGCTGTGTCCGGTACCGCGGCAGAACTGCTTGCCGCACCGCTCGTGCCGGCATGCGCTGACGACGCAGCGCGCAACAAATGCGGCTCGTGGTCCGTGGGCGGCTATTACTCAGTCAGCCCAGACGGTTATTGGTTTGCGGGCCTTTCCGGTGGCGCTGAGTATTTTTTTCTGGCTGACGCTTCGCTGGGAGTCTCTGTCTCACCTGGTTTCGGTGACGGATATTTCTACCTCGCACCGAGCCTCGACGCCAATTATTATCTGTGGTATAACCCACACTTCGAGCTCAGCGCAACTTACGGTTTTCGTTACTTCTACGACTGGCCGCTGCGCCGCGGCGAGGCCGAGTCTGACGGCACTTTCCACGGCCCCGGCGTCTCTCTCCTGTACGCGCTGGCAGGACAGTTATACGCCGGCGTCAACGTCAGCTACCAGTGGATTCGTTTCGCCGGTGAGAGCTTTCGCGAATGGTATTTTACACTGCCGGTATTTTACGCGCTATGATTGCAGACCGCCAGCGGGAATTGCTGACCGTAGAATAATAATATCCGATCTGTTTATCTTTTATTGACATTACAGATAAATTTCCCAGAAGGTCGCATGTCTTTTGCAGAAGAACTTTCGAGTACTAAATTCAGTCTGATGCGGGCTTTACTCGAGAACCATGATTTATTTCATGAATTCTACGATACGTTCTTTAAAAGCTCCCCGGCGATCCCCGAAATGTTCGCCAATACCGATTTCCGCAAACAAAAAGAACTCATCCGTCAGGGTATTGAACTGATGATATTATTTGCCGAAGGTAATGAAGTTGCACGCGACAGGCTTATGCAGATCGCCATCATCCACAAGCGTTTTCGGCTGACCCGGCAAATGTACGATCTGTGGAGAACCTCGCTGCTGCAGGTGCTGTCGAAAAACGATCCCGAGTTTAACAGCGGGCAAGAGGCTGCCTGGAATACCGTCTTGTCGCAGGGCATCGATTTTTTTCTCGAACACGGTGGTTGAGGGTGTCGCGGCGCAACATCGGTTGCGCCGGATTGTCTTCGTGCTGTATCAGAAATGCAATGACAGACCGATATCGATAAAGCCGTAACCCAGCTGAAACTGCACCGGGCTGCCGTCAGGCCGCCTGGCAAAATTAAAATTCTGGTACTGCGCAAATGTGCCGTTTTTATCTGCGTTGTCGTCCCATTGCCGGTATCCGCCCGATTCAAAAACGACGGGTTTAAAGACTGTGGAAAAAGCATAGCCACCGGAAAAGAAAACGGAAAGCCGTTTTGAAATCAGGAATTCGAAAAGTAGAGCCGGCTTGAAGATGGTCATCCCCAGGCCGCTGAAACCCGTGACGATCACACGGCGTTCGGCAGCAACGCCAGTGCCCCCCGTACCAAATTCCCAGACATTCATGTTTGACATGTCCTGTTCAAGCCGCATGCCGGGAATGAAATGTACATCGGCTCTGAGGCCCATATTCCAGCGCGGGTGCGGGCTCAGTAAGAAATCCGCAAAAAAGCGGCCACCGACACCGCTGAGATTGTAGTTGCGACCGCCTTTGGAATTCGAGCCGCTGATGGCAAATTCTTCACGGACGTATTCATGCGCTACGAAATAGGAAAGGCCGGCACCGAGGCGTAAGGGTTTAGCGATGCGATAGGCGACAAAGGCGCTCATCAGCGCGGGTGGCGGCCCGCCCGGGCGCGACTGCGGTCCCAGAGAACCGTCGACACCGAAGCTGATACCGTACTGGCTCTGGAACGCGTTGTAGCGGTAATCATCCGCGGCTTTTTCCGTATCGCCGAGTGCGATGCGCGTGGTTGCACCCGACACCACTGCTCCGGTTGCTGCCTGCACCAGCCGCGCCGACACCGTCAAGGTCTGGCCGTCCTCAGACAGATCGCCGATCAGCAGATAGTCCGCGGCTTTGATCATGTCATCGCTTTTGCCACCCTGCGTCAGCCCTTTTTGTTTCAGTTCAATCTCAGCGGTGAGCTTCGCGATATCGTCGCGTTCAACCACTTCGAAATACACGCTGCGCAAAAACTCTTTCTGGAAAGCATCGCGAATCAGTGCCGATGTCCCTTTCTTCTCCAGCCGGTCGCTGCCGGTCTTGAATTTTGCCACGGCGAGCGTTGCGCGAAAATCCAATCCGGTGTTCTTGCGCCGAAAATCTGCCGATAGCTGGCGCGCCGCGTCAGAAATTTCGCGCTCATGCGCAAAGGCGGATTGATATGCGAACGCAAACAGGCATCCGCAGAGCAGTATCGTTTTTTTCCTTATCATATTTTCCCCTGAAAGTATTCGAGCATGCCGCCCAGTGTCAGAATATGCCGGTAATCCGATTCGGGAGTAGTGTAGCCCGTGTCGGCTGCGATCTGCTTCAGCATGCGCAACAGGTCAAGCGAATCGATGCGCAGCTCTTTTTTTAAGGGCCGCGCCGGGTTCACCTTCTCGACGTTGATTTCCGGTGCCGTCTTTTTCATTTTTTCCTGAAGGTATTTCTTCAGCTCGTCTGGTGCCTTTGCCATGTCTTGCTCCTCGTCCGGTTAGCCCACGAATTAATTCGTGGGCTAACTGGACGTTAATTTATTAATTCCTCTACCTGCTCCAGCAGGTCCTTTACCTCTGACAGAAACAGTGCGCCGTCGCGGCCATCCGACACGCGGTGGTCGGCCGCCAGTGTTGCGCGTATGACTTCGCGCACCTCAATCTTCCCGCCCACTACCCATGGCTTTTCGCTCAGCATGCCGAAGCCGATCATCGCCACCTGCGGCGGCGTGATGATCGGGAAAATCTCTTCGACGCCCAAATCGCCGAGGCTCGTGATTGTGATCGTCGGGTCGGCGAGCTCAGCCGCCTTGAGGCCGCCGCTGCGCGTGCGCTCGCCGAGGTCGGCAAGTCTCTTCATTAAATCAGAAACGCCCAGCTTATCGGTGTTGTGGATTGCCGGGGCAATGAGTCCTCCCTCGCGCAGCGCAAACGCCATCGCGACATGGATCGACTCGCTCTCTTTGAAGGCATTATTTACATAAAAGCCGTTCATGTTGGGATAGCGCGCGACCGCGAGTGCCACCGCACGAATCAAGAGCACCGCCGGCAGCATGCGGTCATCCATCGAGCGCTTCTCGTTTTCGGCGCGCAGCCATTTCAGCGCGTTCGTGAGATCGATGTCGGTCGCGAGGTAATAGTGCGGAATCTCACGCTTCGAGCGGCTCATCGCTTTCGCGATCTGCCCTCTCATTGTCGTCGGGCCTGACGACGTATGCGTCGCTGCGACTGCCTCGATATCGGCGATGCCGTACGGACGATCGATCGGCGCCAGATCGCTTTCGCTGATGCCGAGTTCCTGCATGCGCCGCCGCGCGGCGGGGCTGATTTGAGGGCGTGGGGGGCGGCCCCCCCCCCCCCCCACCACCCCCCCGCGGCCGGAAAATTAAAAAAAAAAAAA
>CAYHJO010000031.1:0-27673 GCA_964356715.1 uncultured Turneriella sp.
GCCCCGACAAATGTTGCCTTACGCGTTGGTTTATGCCCGTAACCTGGCGCGGCGACGCCGCGCAAGGTTACGGGCGCAACACATCAGGCAGATTGGTCTTATTGTTCGGTGTAGTTGAGGTACTGGTTAACTGTCTTTGTATTCGCCTTGATCGCTTCGTGGCGGTGCATGTCAAACGTGCGCTGCAGAATGTATGCGGTGTTTTTCAGGTGCGGCAGATAGTAATCGCGCTTGAACGAGATACGCATCGGCTTCGTGTACGAGTTTTGCAGGTCGCCCACGCGCAGGTTGTCACGCTGGCGTTCGTTGAAGATGCTCGAGAGCACAATATCGTTCACATTCGTCTTTGCCGGATCTTTATGCGTGAAACGGTTTACTGTCTTTTCGCGTTTGGCCTGCGAAATCGCCGTAAAGGCAGATTCAATGCGCGTCAGCTTATCCTGTGCAAAACAGACCTGGATATTCTGCAGCTTGTAATCAATTGGACCGGACTTAGCGGCGGGCATTTCGTGGTTGTCTGAATGAGAATCGACCTCGACACATTCGCCGCTGCCATTGAGGCGCACGCGCGTCTGCTGCGGCGCCATGTGCAGCGACTTAATTTGCTGAATTGCATGCAGATTCTGTATCTTTAGTATTGTTTCCTGAATCTGCTGATCGAGCGCCTGGTCTTCGGCGACCATCTGCGCTTCTGCAGAATTTTTGTAAACGGGATCGAGCGCATTGATCGATGCGCATGCGACGACCAGCAGCAGGCCACCAAAGGCCGTTTCTAGTTTCTGTTTCACCATAGTTGGGCGTCGGCATAAATCGGTGCCAGCGGGAGTTTTTTTTCCGGGGGGGATAAATCCGCCTAACCTTTGCTGTTTTTCGCGTGCGACGGCCGAATCACCACTTCGCCGGAGCGTATGTGGATACCGGTTTGCGAGCTCTTGAGGTGGCTCACCAGCGCATTGTGCGGGTGTAGGTAATCGAGGCGCATTTCATAGCGCACCTGGCGGGAAGCCTGAGGCCATTCAATCAGGTAATCTTTGAGCGATACAAACTCGCCCTGCACCGGCGCGGGTATCGTCGAGTCTTCGGCGAGCGTCTTATTCGGCCGGTGCATTTCATTCAGCGGCACGGTCTGGTTATCGAAGCGTTTGCCGAGTCTGATTTCGGTGACGAGTGTCTTACCGGAATAGAGCGAAACGCGCAACGTGCGGAACAGATCTCCTGTAGGGAATGCGTGGCCGACACCCAGAGTATAGAGACGCACGCGCAGTTTGCCATCCTCACTGCGTTCGCATTCGAGCTTAAGCGCCTGCCGCAGGTTCGTCAGGTCATGCCCACCCGGAAAACGATGGCTCTGCGGCGAATTGCCAAACAGATGGCAGTTCTGGCAGGAGCTGTGCGAAAAACCCGAAGTCTTCCATTCGCTGTGCGTCGACTGCATCGGCAGTTCTGAATAACGAAAATCCCGCCCTGCGGTCGGCTTCGAATCGGCGGAGGGAAAATTGAACTCGTGGCACGATTCACAAAACGCGGCGGTTGCCATCTGCGGCTCGGCGACATAGTCGTGTGCCGGCATGCCTTTCTGCGCCGTAGGGATTTTTCCCGCAATAACCTTGCCTGCGCGCACGTGGCAGACATTGCACGAAACGCCATCCTCGCTCTGCACACGCTTGGACAGATCGAGCGGATTTGCCCGCGGTTCCGTGAACGGCGCGTGGCAATTGACGCACCACGCAGAAGGCTCGCGCGCATGCGAATCGTGGTAGAGTTCGTTGGTGAACGCGACGCGGTGCCGGCTGTGCCGCCAGTTGTCATAGACCGTCTGGTGGCAGGGTGCGCATTCGGCGTTTTTGCCGCTGAGCCATTTGTTTTCGGCGCGCACGCGCAGGCTCTGCGCCGTTACCTCAATGGGATATTGGCCAATCGAAAAGCCGAAAACGTTTGCTGCCGGCCTGGCACAGCCGGCCATAAGCATCGCAATCAGAAAGCAGAGATTACATCTGCTTCGACTGCGCATTCAATTCATCGTTGATCTTCTTAAACTTCGGTGGCAGCGCCACTTCGCTGAATTGGCCATTGCTCAGTTTGAACGCATGTACGCGCTGCGATTTATATTTCGGGTTCAGCACCGGGTTTTCTTCGGGATTGAGTTCGCCGTAAGACTGAATAACGACATAGGGTGGCTCAACCGTCGTGCTCGACCCATAAGCAGCATCAAGGCTAAAGATCTGTTTAAACCCACTGCCGGGGACGTAAGAGTAGATGTGCAGCGGTACCGATTCGCGGCTCGATACATCTGTGGTGAGTTCGAGATTGCCGTCGGCGTCGAGGTCGTGCAGGTTTGCATTGTTGAATTTGCCGATCAGCGACAGTTGGTCGTTCTGTTTCGCGGCGTAGAGCACCTGCGCCGAATTTTCCCGGTTACCGCGCGACGATGAAACGCCTTCGCGCGCGGTGATTTCAAAAAATTCGACTCCGGGTTCTTTGCGCAGGTTAATTTTCTTGTACGTGACCGTGCGTGCATCAAGCATGTTATTCAGGTTAGCGTTTGCAAAATCGAGTAGCTCGGGTGGCACGCTGGTGTTGAGCGGCTTGGTGTATTCATACAGCGAGCCGATGTACTGCACTTCTTCGGCCGGTATCCACTTCTGGTAACCCCATTCGCAATAGTTGATCTGCGCGAGCGAATCGCCAATCTTGTACCACACCTTGCCATTCTCCACTTTTTTTCCCGAGGTTTCGACAATATCTCCTCGCGTCGGTAAATGGCCGTCACCAGAACCACAACCACCGCCGTCGCTGTTGGCTTCGACAAATTTGGGGCTTTCGGCTTTGATCAGCACAAAGCCCTTCTCGGTTGCAGCCAGCGCGTTTTCAATTTTCTCTTTAGAATCAAAATCGGCGGCGGTGCCGCGGCGGATGTAGCCCGCGAAGACATAGCCTACTTTCTTGTCGGGGGTCTTCACACCCACCCAGGTTTCAGTGATGCCATCGACAGTCACTCGCAGCGAACCTTCTGAAACGATGTCGACGATACTGCCGGTTTTGAGCAACCCGACCGAAGCGGATTTCTGCGTGGGTTTTTCCCGGATTCTCAGCTCGGTGGTCATCAGGGCTTTTTTGCCGGTCGCCTCGGGTTTCAGAGAAACAAAATTCTTTTTGAGAATCTCTTCGTCGTACGAAACAAATCCGACGGCACCATTCTGTTTCACCTTGAACCAGAACAGCTTACCATTTTTTTTGTCGGGCACCTGCAAGCGCAGGATCTCGACTTCGGAAAGAATCTGAGCCGCAGTCACCTGCATCGAGGCGCGATCGGGCTTTTTCAGAATCGGTATGGGGCTATTGAGCACGAAGCCCCGGCCGATGACGGCCTCTTCTTTGCAATGGGAAAGGGCCAGCACCGTGGCGGCGACGATCAGAGTCTTACGCATGGGCAACCGTGGACGAAAAGCCTGAGGGTTCAAGCGGAAAATGGAAAATTACCTGGCGCCGATGCACCCGGATACGCCTAGAGTCAACCGTTGCGGTGCGGCACACGTCGCGTCAAGAAAACCCGACGGCTACATATACATCGCTGCGATCTCGCGCTGGTAATTTTCCAGCACAACATTGCGCTTGATTTTGAGGGTCTTGGTCATCTCTTTCTCTGCGTCAAACGGGCGCGGCAAAATAGTAAATGCATTGCCGGGAATCAGCTCAAAGGCCTTAAAACCCCTTTCTTTGGAAATCAGGCGCAGAATTTCCTTCTTGAAGAAATCGCGCACTTCGGGCATTGCGTTCCACGGTGCCGATTCGCTCGGAATTTTGGGTAAGGCGATTTTGACGTTGTCATATTCGGGTACAATTAGCACGCAAAGATGTTTGCGCTCGCTGCCGGTGACTACACATTGAGCGATGAACCGCGATTCACAGAGCCGTTCTTCGATGGGATCCGGTTCGACATTCTCGCCGCCGGCGAGCACAATCGTGTCTTTTGCACGGCCAGCGAAGATTAGCTCACCGCGGTAATTGACCATCATGATATCGCCGGTGTTAAAATAACCGTCGTTGTCGAAGAGCGCCTGCGTGACTTCGGGTTGTTTGTAATACCCCTGGAACACCTGCATGCCTTTGAGCCAAAGCACACCCTTTTTGCCGGGAGTTTTGCTCACATCGTTGCCCTGCTCATCGATGAGTTTAAAAAACACGCCATCAGACGGTGCGCCGATGGTGCCCGGCGACGGCATCTGTTCGCTGCGGCTGGAGGTGATCGCGCAGGTTTCGGTCATGCCATAACCTTCGATGACCGGTATGCCGATCGCGCTGAGGAATTTATCCACATGGGACGGCAGTGCACTACCGCCGGAAAAAGAGAGCCGCACACGACCGCCGAGTGCGGCCCGAATCGGTGCAAAGATGACGTTCGAGAGCTTCTTCAGGGGAAAAAGCAGACCCAGCAAAATTGCGGCCCCTGTTTTTCTGAATATGGCTGCGCCCGGAGAGGGTTTTTCCAAGCGGAAATCGTAGCCGCCCCATATGGCACGGTAGCGTGCCCAGGCAGCGCCGATGCCGAGAAAAAAGTGAAATATCCCCCGCTTGGCGCCGCCTTCTTTTTGCAGCTTTACATGGATGCCATTGTAGATCGATTCCCAGATGCGCGGTACCGACGAAATCATCGAGGGTTTAAATGCACCGAGATCTTCTTTTAGATGGCTGATGTTCGAGATGAGGAAATCCATTCCATGTGCCATGTAGACGTATTCGAGCATGCGCTCAAACACGTGCCATGGCGGCAGGATGCTTACCGCCGCGTCGTTCGGCAGCGCGGGAAAGCGGTTGTGCGTGGCCTTGACTGTTTCAACCATCGCCTTTTGGCTGAGCATCACTCCGTTCGGCTGGCCGGTTGTGCCACTGGTATAGATGATTGCTGCAATTTCGTCAGCGGATATTTTGGCGAGACGATCGGCGATGATATCGGGGTGTTCTGACAGGACAGCGCCGCCTTTACTGGCGAGCAGTGTCAGGCTGTGGTCGCCGATCGAAATTGCACCCTTACCGTCTTCCAGGGTGATGAGATATTTGAGTTCGGGTAATTCTTTGTGCATGCCACGAATGCGATCCGCAGTTTTTTCATTTTGCACAAACGCGATGCGGCATTCTGCATGCGTCGCAATGAAGCGCAGCTCGTCATCGGTGATGTCTGTGCCGCGCGGGGTTGAAATACCGCCTGCCGTAATGATTGCGAGATCAATGGGCAGCCACAGCGCAGAAGGATCGCATAAGAACAGCACACGGTCGCCCTTTTTGAGGCCGATGCGCAGCAATCCTGCGGTTAGCCGATTCACCAGAGACAGCAGTTCCTGATAGGTACGCCCCTCATAGCCGCGATCGGTTTTGCGGCGAAACGTCACGCGTTCAGGATATTTTTCCGCGCTGGCTTTTAGAAAATGGTATAAGTGCGTTACTTCGCGGGATGCTGTCGACGCGGCCATAGAGGGGATTCCACAATGCAGACGCGCCGTGCCAACAAAAATTGTAGCGAAACCATAAATCCGTATTTTCTGCTTTACCCATTCGCCTTGGCACGGAATCTGCTGACTATTAATATGTAATTCACCTGTTTGTGGCGTAGCCACAAACAGGTGAATTACTAAAAATCCAAATGGCAAGCACGCGCGAAAAGATTGTCTTCTACCTGAACCACGAACGCGTCGAAATCGCGGGCCATGATGCGTTTCAGCCGCTCTCAACCTGGCTGCGCCTGCAGAAAGGTATGACCGGCACCAAGGTGGTGTGCAGCGAAGGCGACTGCGGTGCCTGTACGGTCATTCTGGGTTGGCTGAATGCCGGCCGCAGACTCGAATACCGCATCATCGACGCTTGCATCCAATTCCTGTTCCAGCTCGACTGCTGCCATGTCATTACCGTCGAAGCGCTCGAGCACAATGGGCAACTGCACCCAGCGCAGAAAGCGATGGTTGAGTGCTTCGGCTCGCAGTGCGGCTTCTGCACACCGGGCTTTGTCATGGGTCTCGCACACCTCGCTGAGCAAGAGCGTAACATCACCCCGACCGCCATAAAAGAAAAACTCGCAGGCAACCTGTGCCGCTGCACGGGTTATGAGGCCATCGTCAAAGCCGGATTATCCCTGAACGGCAGTCCGTCTCCCGGACTGTTGGCGCGTTTCGATCGCGCTGCAATGGAAACCGAGTTTCAGACTCTTGCCGAAAATTCCGTGAAGATCACCGGCGAGGGAGATCAGGTCTTTTTCAAGCCGCAGAATCTGGACGAAGCGCTCAAGCTGCGCGCCGCGATGCCGCATCTCAGAATTATTGCGGGCGGCACGGACCTCGGCGTGCAACACAACAAAGGTAAATCCCTGCTTTCTCAGGTGCTGTTCATCGCGCACCTGCACGAAATTGGCCAAATCCAAGAGACTGGTGGTGCGCTCGAAATCGGTGCGGCTGCCAATTGGTCGGATGTGCTCGCCGCGACAAAAACCAGACTTCCGGCGCTGCATGGCATTCTGCAAATCTTTGCCGCAGAACAAATACGTAATGCCGCCACCCTTGGCGGCAATATCATTAATGCTTCACCGATTGCCGATTCACTGCCTTGCCTGTTCGTGATGGGGGCCAAGCTGGTGCTCGCCTCGGCAGCCGGTGAGCGCGAGGTGGATATCAACCACTTCTATACCGGCTACAAGAAATTCGACATGCAGCCGGATGAGATTTTAGCCAAAATCATTTTGCCTTTGCCTAAAGCCGATGCTCTGGTTGGTCTGTATAAAGTTTCCAAACGCCGCGACCTCGACATTTCGAGCGTCACCCTTGCGATACATTTGAGCGTCGCCGCGGGCAAAATCACCGAAGCGCACCTTGCAGCAGGCGGCGTCGCGGCGACGGTCGTGCGTCTGCGATCCGCCGAAAAGGCGCTGTTGAGCCAGCCTCTTACGGAAGCGACTTTTGCAGAAGCGGGCCAGATTGCTGCCGCTGAAATCAAACCCTTAAGCGATGTGCGCGGCTCGGCGGATTTTAGAAAGGTGTTGATCGCGAATCTGTTCCGGAAGTTCTATCATGAGCATGCTGCAAGGGCGAAACGGAGTGCGTAATCTCGATCCCAAACCTGTGCATTCTCTGCGCGCGCAGCGCGCAGAGAATGCACGATCTTCTCCTGTGGTCGGCGCCTCTCACCCGCATGAATCGGCACGGGGCCATGTGACGGGTGCCGCACCTTACATCGATGACATGCCGCAACTGGCGGGCGAGTTGGTGGTCGATTTCGTCGGCAGCCCGTATGCACATGGCGAAATTCTGAACGTGGATACATCCGCCGTAGCAAAAATAGCCGGCGCCCTTGCGTTCACTTACAAAGACATCGATGGCATAAACCTGTTTGGGCCGATTGTGCGCGATGAGGTGTTTCTCGCGGAGAAGCACACGCATTTTATTGGCGAACCGATCGTCGTCGTCGCAGCGCCGACGCGTGAGCTTGTCGAAGCCGCCAAACGTGCAGTGAAAATCGAGCTACGCGAGCTGGCGCCGATTCTGTCGATCGACGCTGCCATTGCACAGAAATCTTTCATCGGCCAGCCGCTCAAGATGGAGCAGGGTGACGAGGAAGCCGCGCTGCCCAATGCCGAACATCGCCTGACTGGCACGTTCATCAGCGGCGGCCAGGAACAGTTCTATCTTGAATCACATGCGGCGTATGTTGTGCCCGGCGAAGGCTACGAGCTTACCGTGCACTCCTCCACGCAAAACACCACCGAAGTGCAGAAGTTTGTCGCTGAAGTGCTCGGCCTCGGCCACCACGAGGTCGTCTGCATCTGCAAGCGCATGGGCGGTGGTTTTGGCGGCAAAGAAACGCAGGCGGTCATGCCCGCGCTGATGGCAGGCATCGTGGCGCATAAAACCCGCCGACCGGCGCGCTGCCAGTTCAATAAAGACATCGACATGATGGTCACGGGCAAACGCCACCCGTACAAATCTTTTTATGAAGTAGGATTTACCCCTCAGGGCCGCATCACTGCGCTCAAGATCGATTATTTCTCCGACGGCGGCTGTACTGCCGATCTGTCACCGTCGATTCTGTCACGCACACTGTTCCACACAGACAACTGCTATGACATCGCCAACCTACGCGCGACCGGCACGATCTGTAGGACCAACTATCCCTCGAACACGGCGTTCCGGGGGTTCGGCGGGCCGCAGGGTGTCGCCGCGATCGAGAGTATCATCGAAGACATCGCCGCAACGCTCGGTCTCGACGCGTACGAGGTGCGCAAGATCAATCTGTACCAGGGACAGAATGCAGTTACGCACTACGGCCAGCCGGTGAAGAACAATGTGCTGCCTGAGTTGTTTGAGCAGTTGTATGTCAGCTCGGGGTACGCGGAAAGGCGGAAGGCTGTGGATGCGCAGAATGCGGGCGGCGCCCTCACCCCTGCCCCTCTCCCGGAGGGAGAGGGAAAAGCACCCCTTCTCCCCTCGGGAGAAGGGGTGGGGGGGATGAGGGTCAAAGGCCTCGCTCTCACCGGCGTAAAATTTGGTATTTCGTTTACGACGAAATTTCTCAACCAGGGCAATGCACTAGTCAACGTCTATACCGACGGCACGGTGCAGGTTTCGACCGGTGGCACGGAAATGGGACAGGGGCTCTATACCAAGATACAGCAGATTGTCGCCGATGAGTTGGGTGTGTGTTTTGAAGAAGTGCGCGTGATGGCGACGTCGAGCGAGAAGACGAATAACACCGCGCCCACAGCTGCATCGGCTGGGACGGATCTTAACGGCAATGCAGCGGCAGTTGCGTGCCGCAAAATTCGCGAGAGGCTGACTAACTATGTCGCGAGGTTGTGGGGGGTCGATAGTGCTGCCGTAAAATTTGAATCCAATCTGGTGACCGCCGAAGGCGGCCACCAGATTGGATTTGCCGAACTCTGTGGCCGCGCGTGGCGCGAGCGCATCTCGCTCGGTGAACGTGGCTTCTATGCCACGCCGGGGCTCGATTTCGATTATACCACAGGCAAAGGCAGCCCGTTCTATTATTTCACCAACGGCGCCTGCGTTGCCGAGGTGTCGATCGACCGTTTCACCGGCGACCTCACGATCGACCGCCTTGACGTACTGATGGATATCGGTAAATCGATTAATCCCGGCATTGACCGTGGGCAGCTAATCGGCGGCCTCGTGCAGGGGATTGGCTGGGTTACGGCAGAAGAGCTGAAATATTCAGACAAAGGCGCACTGCTGTCGCATTCGCCAACAACGTACAAGATCCCGAACATCCGCGATATTCCTGAAGACTTCAGGCTCGAATTTTTCGACAACCAGCTGCACGACTTTAATGTGCGTTCGTCGAAGGCCGTTGCAGAGCCGCCGCTCATGCTGGGCATGGCGGTGTTCTGCGCGGTGAAAAATGCAATGTCATACCTTAAACCCGGCGAAGCGGTGAAACTTGATCTACCGGCGACGCACGAAGAGATTTTGATGCGCATGGAAGCGCTCAAGTCCGGTGCCGCCAAGCCTGCCCCGCGACCGTCTTCGGTCGGAATTGAAGGGAATAGCGATATCGCGGGTGACTGATGCGCATGGAAGCACTCGAGCGAATTTTGCCCGTCGGGCGGGCCCCCGCGCGATTCGATTTCTGCAATTTGCCGACGCCGGTAGAAAAGCACGGTCTAAAGGATTGCGTCCTTTACATCAAACGTGACGACCTGATTTCAAAAGAATACAGCGGCAACAAGACGAGAAAACTGGAGTATACGCTTGCCGACGCATGCTCGCAGGAAAAGAAAATAATAAATACCGTCGGCGCAATCGGCAGCAACCATTGCCTCGCCACTGCGACATTTTCCAGGAAGATCGGTCTTGCGTGCAGGTTGTTCCTTTTTCAGCAGCCCGTTACGGAACATGTCAGAATGACACTCTCCATGTATCAGAAACTGGGCGCAGAGATCCTTTACAGGGGAAGTTATGCGAAAACATTTTCGAACTTCTATCTCAACTCTCTTGTTGCAGGCAAGACCGAATACCACCTGCCAGCAGGCGGATCGAGCGCTATCGGCAACCTGGGCTTCGTGAATGCTGCCCTGGAGCTCCGGGATCAGGTTGAAGCAGGAGAAATTCCTCAGCCGGATTATCTCGTCGTCGCCACCGGTTCCATGGGTACCACTGCCGGCCTCAGTGTCGGCCTGAAGCTGGCCGGGCTGGCGACCAAGATCAAGGCCGTCAGAGTGATAGACAGGCATTATGGCCCGCTGCCTGTCGTGACGGAAGGGACGCTTCTCAGGAAATGTCGCCAATTGACCGGATATTTGCGCACAAATCTTGGATTGTCAATCGAGTCAGGGGGAAATACGGACCTCATGCACGATTATTTCGGGAAAGGGTATGGTTACGAAACGCCAGAAGGTCTCAAGGCAATGCAAATCATGCGAAAACTCGATCTCTCATGCGAGACCACATATTCGGCAAAGGCGTTTGCTGCGGCACTGGATCTCGCGAGAAAGGAAAAAATGAAAACGGTGCTCTATTGGCATACGCTGAACTCCGTAAAATTCGACATGGAGGACAGCGATAGCCGACTGCAACTGTTACCGGCTGATCTCAAAAAAATCTTTTCTTTGCCAGAGGGCTCGCGTCGCTAGTGATAATGGATATCATGTTTTGGCAAAAACACCATGATCTGATTGAATCTGGCCGTCCGTTTGTTCTCGTGGTGCTCACCGAAACACTTGGTTCAGCGCCGCAAGAAGCGGGCGCCAAAATGCTCTGCGATGCAGACGGTCTCATCTACGGCACTGTCGGCGGCGGTAAGGTTGAGGCCCTGGCGCTCAAAACGGCCGCCGGGTTATTAACTAATAAATCCGCCACTGCGTTTGTCGACTGGCACCTCGAAAAGGATGTCGGTATGACCTGCGGCGGGCGGGTGAAGCTGTATTTTGAGACTTATGCAGCCGCTGATTGGCCGATTGTGATATTCGGTGCCGGGCATGTAGCGCAGGCATTGGTGTCGGCGCTTTTGCCGTTGAAGGCGCGCATCTGCTGCGTCGATGCGCGCGCAGACTGGATAGCGGCGCTGCCCGATTCGCCGAAGCTTGAAAAACGGCAATGCGCGACCCCAGCTATGGAAATCCATAGCTTGCCCGACAGCGCGTTTGTGCTGCTGATGACACAGGGGCATGCGACCGATTTTCCAGTTCTACTCGAATGCCTGAAACGCGATAAACCCTTTCCGTACGTGGGAGTGATCGGCAGCAAAAATAAACGGGCTGTCTTAATGAAAGACCTGATTGCCGCCGGGGTAGATCCGACTCAGGCGGAGCAATTTTTCTGCCCGGTTGGTCTGCCCATAGGCAAAAGTGAGCCCGCTGAAATTGCGATGAGTATTGTTGCACAGTTATTGCAGGTTCGGGACACCCCCCATGTCCCCCCTAATAGGGGGGATTCAGGGGGGTAGTCGATCCAATGGCGAAAAATCCGGAACCACCGGCGCTTCCATGGATGATAAATAGCCCAAAGTTGTGCTGAGATACTGGTGGCCGAGCAGGCGCTGCACCGAGAACACCGGCATGCTCAGCTCTACCAGGTGCGTCGCGAAAGAATGCCTCAGCGAGTGCACGGTGACGAGGCCACTGAGATTCAGCCTACTGCGCGCGATGTCGAATTCGCGGTGCACCGAACGAGTGGAAATCACGCGCTGGCATTTAACGATGGGGAACAGCGTGCCCGCTTCGTAAGTTTTGCGGCTTGAAGGAAACAGCCATTCGCCGGGCCGACGATCGGCCACGTAGTTGCGCAGCTCACCGGCCAGCTGGCGAGACAGCACAGTCTCGCGGTGGCGCCCGCCCTTGCCGTCGCGGATATAGATCTTGTAGCTATGGAAATCCACGTCTGAGGTTTTGAGCCGGCATGCTTCGCCGATTCTCAAACCACTGCCGTAGATCAGCGAAAAAAGAATTCTGAGTCTGCCGGGGCTTGCGCGGTCGAGCAGCAGGCGAATTTCGTCGCGGGTAAGCGGGCGCGAGCGGCGCTTGCGGTGGCGGTGTACGCGCGGGAACTGTGTCAGGTGCCATGGTTTTTTCAGCGTGCGCGCGATAAAAAATTTGAGCGCCACGCACGTCGTCGCGGCGTTGATGTTCGACACACCGGTCTGTGCGGCGCGGCGGATAAATAATTCCGCGTCTTCGCTGGTGAGGTCTTCCGGTATTTTTTGCAACGTGGTTGCCACCACGCTGACGCGGCGCGCGTAGTTGTTGATAGTCACGGGTCTGAGCCCGGTAAGCCGCATCATTGCCATGAAGGATTTTCCGCTCTCGCACGCGAGGAATTCTGCTTTGGTCATATTATGTCGCATGCGAATATGTTGCCAATCCAAGGTATTGCGCAGATGCTGTGGACGCAAAGAGTCCGTATTCTATTCTAAACCATGCCGAACGCAAAGATCCGGCCGATCTTAATTACTTATCTGTATTTCTTTAATACGACAATCAACTGCCAGAACAATGGTTGGGGCAAGTTCTGGGAAACCAGCTCGACTGTTAGCATTGCCGGTAGTTCGCTATCAGCTTGCCAGATCGCCGTGGCGGGGGGATGAGCGGGCGATGGTCTGCGCGCCGTGCGCAGGCCTTAATTACCTGTTAGCCCACGAATTAATTCGTGGGCTAACAATATTATTTAAAATCCAGCAACTCAACTTCGAAGTTGAGCACAGAATTTGCGGGGATTGTGCCGCTGTCGCGCGGGCCGTACGCAAGTTCGCTGGGGATTGTCAGTTGATACTTGGCGCCCTTTTTCATCAGTTGCAGTGCCTCAGTCCAGCCGCGAATGACCTGGCCCACGCCAAATTCAGCGGGTTGGCCTCTTTTGAAAGAACTGTCAAACTCGGTGCCGTCGATCAGCGTGCCGCGGTAGTGCACTTTCACCGTGCTGGTCGCCTTTGGTGATGCGCCGCTACCGGGGTTGATCACTTTGTATTGCAGGCCAGAAGCGGTCACGACAACACCGGGTTTTGCTTTGTTGGCATCGAGGTATTCTTTGCCTTTCGCAGTATTGGCTGCAGCGGCTGCAGGATCTTTGCTGGCACCCCTGCTGGCCTGCAGAGCCTGAATTGCCTGGCGCATTTCATCCTCGGTCATCTTGGGGTCTTTACCCGCGAGTGTGTCGGCGAGCGCTGCGGCGAGTGTCGGTACATCCACTTCAATGCCCTGCGCCTTCATGGTTTTTCCAATCTGCGTGCCGATAGCATAGCTGGCTTTGCCTTTGGGCGAGCTGAGATCTGCTTTGCTGCAGGCCGCAAGCCCAATGAGAGCAAAGATAGCTCCCAGATTCATCATTTTTTGCATTAAAATATTCCTCCGTCGGCTGTTAGCACGAACGGCCGACGGGTCGGCACTGACGACTGACAGCACTTTCCGCTGAAAGATGTCCGCGAGGGCGGGCGTAAACAAGGATTCTGCTACGACTCACCTGGCGCCGATGCGTGCGCACGCTGAACGGTGGATATTCTTGACGCTCTGATTGACGACCGAAGGCGCATGCATGGCTCACAAAATATTTCCGCACCGCTCATTTCAGGAAATCGCACCGGGCCTCTGGCAGCTCGAAGGCTCGCTGCCTTTTCCTCTCAAGCGCAACATGACCGTAGTGAAGCTCAAGAGCGGCGGATTGCTGATTTACAGCGCCATTGCGCTGGAGGATGCAGGTTTCGCCGAACTCGAAAAACTGGGTAAACCCGAAATTATCGTCGTGCCCCACCCGTTCCACGTAATGGATCTGGCCTTTTATAAGCAGAAATATCCTCAGCTGAAGGTGCTCCGGCCGAAACAGGGCGAGGAGTTCAACGGTGTGCGCGTCGGGGGTGACGCCGTAACAGCGCTGAACGACCCCAATGTGACGGCGTCGCTGTCGCCGGGGCTCAAGAACCCCGAAGTGCACCTAAAAATCAAAGTGGCGGGAGGTTACGCTCTGGCAGTGTGCGATGCGCATCTCAGGCAAGTGCTGGTTTGCCACGGCGAGCCTTTGACCGGCAATACGCAGGCCGCGCTGTTAGAAACGGCTGCGGTCCTTTGAGCTGACATACAGTGCTACGCATCGGCGTTGTGGACTATCTGAACGCGTACCCGCTGTGGGCCGCGCTCGAACAAACGGGCGTCTCCAATATGGAGCCGGGACGACGTGCCCATATAGCCCGGGAAATCCATAGCAACAAAGACCGCGCCAGCAATGATGCCGCATCTGCCGTGGAATTCGATAGCAGCGTTGAGCTCCTTCGCGGGGTACCTTCATTTCTTGTCGACGAGCTGCTTTCGGGGCGACTCGACGCCGCGCTGATTTCATCGGTTGAATACCTGCGCCATCGCGAGGGTTTCAGCTTCCATCCCGACCTTTGTATTGCCGCCACGCGCGAAGTGAAATCGATTCGCCTGTTCTTGCACACGCTGCGGGAGCCGTTTGCCTCGCAATTAAAAACCATGCGAAAGATCTACACCGATATTTCATCGCGCAGTTCCGTTGCACAGCTGCAGATGATGCTCGCTGAGCTCAAGCTGACGGTTCCGCTCGAAGAAATTGCCGATGCCGGTAAGCATATTACCGAGCTGCGGGAAGGCGAGGCGCTGCTGGCCATCGGCGACACGGCACTGACTCATATGGCCGAGCCGTCCTATGATCTGCAGCGCGAATATTTCCGGATTTTCGGGCATGGTTTTGTCTACGCTCTGTGGGTGTTCCGTGCAAGCTTGAGCGCGGTCATTATTCCGGTGCTGTCACGGGCTTTCGATGCCTATCAGGCGGATGTATCCCGTTATTTGCGGCAGGCGACGGAACGGTTCGGTTTTTCTGCCGATTTTACGAAGGCCTATCTTACAGAGACCATCCTCCACGGGCTGAGTGCAGAGCGCCGGGCCGACCTTGAATTCTTTGCTGCGCAGCAGCATCTCGCCGTTTGAATTCAGGCTCTGCAAAAACATTTGACTCCGCCGTCTGGCGCTCGGAAGCTGTACGCCCATGGCACAAGGCACTAACGAACCGGGCAAAAAACCCTATTTCTGGCAGCGAAAGTATTTTATCGATAAACGCTTCCAGAGCAAGTTCATTCTGCGCTATTCTATAGTGGTGGCAATTTCTGCCGCGCTCGTGCTTGGGGCACTGTTTGCGGTCAAAAACAAAGCCTATAGCCTTCTGCCCGATAGGGCGTCGGTGCTCGCACAGATGGATGTCGATAACCATAAGACGCTTGCCAAAGATAAAGAAGGCAAATGGCAGCTCGTGTCCGAAGGCGAGGGTGATGAGTTTTTTCCTTTGAAGGTAACCAGCGGCGGTTATAAATTCTACAACGCCTTTGACCTGTATCTCTGGCCGGTGGTTGCGGTGACGCTCCTGAATATTCTGATCATCATGATTTACAGCATTTTCTTTTCCCACAAAGTCGCCGGGCCGATTTTTAAGATACGCAAGACATTAAATCACTATCTTGCATCAGGCGAGTTCAGTGATATTAAACTGCGGTCGGGCGACAATTTTGACGAACTCGCAAGGCTGATAAACCACGCGATGCACCGGCGCGAACACAAGCACGGCAATGACAGCAACGTCGCGGGAAACGCGGATAAACAATAGTTCATGCGCCTGAGTCTTGCACTGGTTTTCGGGGTAGTCTCGGCAGGCGGCATTTTCGCCGATTCAACCCGACCGGAAATTCTGGATCGTATACGCGATTACGATTTGCGCCACACCGACCTGCTGGTGAAAATCGTTAAAGATCCCGAAACACTGCGCTATGCGAAAGTGCGCGCGCTGGAAAAAATGTCCGTGATTTACCAGCAATCCAAAGCAGAGGGAGAAACCGTCGCGACTCGGTATCTCGACGGCATCAATGTCGGTCTGGTGCACAAAAGTCCCGATGTGCGCGAGGCTGCATGCAATGCAGCCATTGTATTCAAAGAATCAGTGGTGGCGCCACAAATGGCTATGAGTGTCGCAAAGGCGCTGAAAGAAGAGAATGCCCCCACGGTCATCTATGCGTGTGCACACACAATCGGCGTCTATACCAAAGCCGCCGATCTTGCTGTGCCGGCGCTGCTCGCCAAAATCGAAAAATATCTTGCGGATTTCCAGGACAGTCCGGAGGACGAGAAGGCGCTGCGCGAAGTCTGCCACTCGCTCGCGATCATGAAAGCGCGCAAGTCATTCATTCCCTTACTGAAGCTTCTGCAATCGCGTTATGACGAAGATGTCAAAGGCGCTGCGCAGGAAGCGATACAGTCATTGAGAGCGCATTAATTTTCTGCTGCGCAGAAAATTAATGCGCGGCGACGCGCTCATACACGCGGTGCATGCGGTTGCGGCGCAGAATCGCTTCTGTCTTTTTGACCATTCGATATTGATTCCATTCAGATTCTGAAAAATATTCGATTTTGAGCGGCTGTTTGCCCGCGCACAGGGAGGGTTCAGCCACCGCAAACATGTGGTTCCATGTGGGGGTGGTGAAGCAGAAGGGTTGCCTTGGGTTATTTACCGACTTAGGCAGGTGTTTCACAGAGAAGGCGGATGGATTGTATTTTTCGGCGTCTTCGTACGCGAGCAGGCTGGCTTTTCCGTTTTTATCGAGCACAACTTCGATTAGTTCAATATCTGCCGGGCCGAACATGATGTCTTTTAGGCGCAGGCCACCCGTGTAAATGATGCGGCTCAGCAGGGCACCGAAGCCTCTGTGGGGATTTTCTTCGTGCGCATAGAAAGGGTGATAGGCAATAAATGTCTCACCGTGCGCATTGCGCGCCATGCGGTATAGAAGCCGTGCGGGAGTGCCGTAGAGTTCGTGGCCGATGATGACAGGGGCGAATTTTGCCGCCAGCACCTCGTCGCGCAACGGGGAAAAACCGGGTGTCGCGAAGTCGGTTTCTTTAACCGGCCTGAGCACCCAAAAGGTGATAAATCCAAAAATTATCGCGATTGTTGCGAGCGTCCGCAAGCCGCGATGCTTAAGCTTCGCAGCCATGCGCTATTTTTCGGCTTTTTTGGTCAGCGCGATTCTGACATCGATGCGCACGATCTTATCGATCGGGTTGAGTGCACTGTTATAGGTGATGCCGAATTTTTCCCGGTCGATCAGCACGCTGCCGGTGAGCGTGAATGCGCTTTCATCGCCTTCGCGTTTGAGCGAAAGCTCCACCGGCTGCGTGATGCCGTGGATCGTCAATTCTCCTGAAAGATCGAACTTTGTGGCTTTGGCCGCGCTGGCGTTATCTGCCTTGGCCGATTTGATACGAAAAGTATGTTGTGCGTTCTTTTCGCAGTCGAAGAAATCGGCGCTGCGGAGGTGCTTATCGCGCCGTTCGTTGTCGGTATCGATCGACGAACAGTCGATCGCAAGGTCGCCCACGACATGCAAATTGCCGGATACTTTACCTTTAAAAGTCCATTTGCGAAACAGACCGTTCGCATTGACGATACGCGATTTCGAAAGAAAGCCTATCTGTGACTTATTGTAATCGATTTCATACCAGTGTGTGCGTGCCGACAGCGCTGCGGTGAGCGAAAAGACCGCGATAAGAGTAATAGCTTTGATACCCATGAAAAATCCTCCTTAAATGAATCAGGCGCGCCAGTTACGGCGGCGCATCCAGGTTTTAATCTGGTACAGGTGTTCTGTACCGAAGAACAGAAAATAGTTCATATAGACCACGAGGTAATAACCCCGCTGAATCCAGTCGCTGATAATCATCAGGTATATGACGATCAGCGCCTGGAACACCGCGAGAATCCACATAGGTACGGGAATAAAAAAGAACAGCAGGACTTCAGTGGTGGGGTACAGTGCTGCGACGGCAAAAAACAGCGACATTTCGAGTGGCATGAAAGTGTCGATTGCCAGACCCGTTGCGAGCGAATAGGCTACTGACAGAATCAATCCGACCAGAAAATAGAGTGTTGTCTTAAACGGCCCCCATGCCTGTTCGATGATCTGCATGATCGAATACAAAAAGAAGAGCACGATAATGATCCAGAAGTCGTGGTTGAGCGGCAGTGCGATAAAGGTAAAAACGCGCCAGACTTCACCCCTGAGCACGAGCTCGGGAATCAGCATGAATTTCAGCTTCGCCTTCGGCGAAATCTGGTAGGCCAGAAAACCGAATGCCTGCATGACCACGAGAATGAGGCCCAGATTCTCGATGCCGAGTTTATGGAAGCGGCGTTCGAGGTTGTCGATGAAACGCGGAGTTTGAATTGACATAGCGGTTGTGACTCAGGGAAACGCTTTGTATCCGCGTCGCGGCGGACAGACAAATTTGGCAGATCCGCAATGCGTAAAACCCCGTTCAAAACCCTTTTCTTTGCTGCAACACTCGGCACGCTGCCGGCCAGCGCCGCTGTTCCCGTCTATGAAATGGCCGGCTTATTTACGGGTGCGCTGGGCATCGGGGCGAGCGAATATTATAAGGCGGATCTCGTGCCGCAAGAGCCGCGCTGGAAAACTCCGCCGGCGATGGATGCAGGCGTGAGGAACGCGCTTGTGTGGTCGAATACGAAGCTGGCCGCAACCCTGAGCGATATTTTTTTGTTTGGCGTGATGCCCGCTGCGGCGTTTGCCTCTCCGCTCGCCACCAACCATGACTATGGCCGGGCGGCGCTGACGATCGGCGAAGCCGCCGTGGTGACGGGTGTGATCACACAGGTTGCCAAATTCTCGGTTGCGCGGGGGCGTCCTTTTGCCTATTACAGCAATGACTATTCGTCACCCGACAGTAAATTGTCTTTCTTCAGCGGCCATACATCATACTCTTTTGCGCTCGCTCTTTCGAGCGCAATGCTGCTCAGCGAATCGTACCCGCAGTACAGCGCCGGCATCTATGCCTCATCTCTGTTGATCGCTGCGCTGCCGGGCTATCTGCGCATTGCAGCGGATAAACACTACCTCACGGATGTGCTGACAGGCGCGATTGTCGGTTCGGCCATTGCGTACGGAATTACGCGCATGCAACTCAATACCAATTCGACGCAATATGGCGATGAAAAACGCCTGCAGTTGCAGAAAGTATTCGTGCTGCCGTGAAGACGCGGTTTGCATGCCTGGTTTTCGCGCTATTGCTATTAACCTGCGTTGCGTGCAAGTCCGCGTCGCGCACAGAATCGACCGAACAGGCGAAACTAAACAGTGAAGATTTTTTCGAACTCGACTGGCAGCGGCAGGTGGAGTATCTCGAATCTATCACCAATTCGAACCTCGTGCGCGGCGACAAAGAAATTGTTTCAGCCGCGCTGAGCGACGACGACAGTGCGGTGGTCATCGCGGCGCTCGAAACCATCCTGCGTCTCGAGCTCGATGACTATTTGCCGACGGCGATCGAATTTCTGACCAGTGAAGATCCTATTACGCGATGGCGGGCCCTGCTGATCGTCGAGAGCATGAGCTCTGACGTCTCTGTTTTACCTTCTGTAATCAAGCTCTCGACCGATAAAGAATGGCTGGTGCGCGAGGCGGCATACCGTACGGTGCGCAAGTTCAAAGCTGAGCGCGGCAACAAAGCCTACTTCTATACGGTGCTGTTTCATCTGAACGAGAAAAATCCGCAGGTGGTGGCGGAGATCTACCGTACTCTCGTCTGGTATGACGATGAGACTGCGTGGCCGTATATGATGAAACGCAGTTACCACTGCAAATCGGCGTCGGAACTGATTCTTGTCATGCGTGAGCTTGCCCGCACAAAGACGCGCGATGCGCAGGTGCGCCTCAAGACGCTCACGCGGAGCCAGAGTGTGATCGTGCGGCAGGAGGCGAACGAGTTGCTGCGCAAATATTTCTGATAATCATTCGCAAGAAAAAGCAATAATTCGGAAAAACCGGCTTTACAAGTCAGACAAAGCGGTACCCGTGTAGGTAAATGGGGCAAGTCGCAAAATTTTCCGGAATTATTTTCTTCTTCATTATTGCTCCACTCTTCGCCGATGGACGCATTCTTTCCATGCATGGCAAAGTGCAGGTGTTTGAAAACGGGCGTTGGGCCAAAGCTGAACTCACGAGCAAGATCACCGAAGCGAGCAGTGTGCAGGTGGGTTATCGCAGCGGCGCGATCATTGGCCTACAGGACGGCAGCCAGGTTTCGCTGAAATCGAATACGGTCGTGAGTTTTAATACTCTCGGCACCGATCTCAAGAAACCGCGCACCGAGGTTTTCGTCGTGCAGGGAACCCTGAGCGCCTACGTAAAAAAGCCCGAGAGCGGTACCAAACATGTATTTCATGTGAGAACACCGACGATGATCGTGGGTGTGCGCGGCTCCTTCGTTGAGCTTTCCAAGAATGGTGAGCAGCACATTGTGAATGCGGTGCAGTCTCCCGCGTTCATCAAGAACGACCCGACGGCGTCGACGACGCGCGAGCGTCTGCAAAAAGCCTTTGCGATTCTCGAGCGCGCTTATCTGCAAGACCGCGACGAAAGACTGCGTGTCGAGCGCCGTATTCGGGAAACAAAGTCTGCCGAAGATGCCGAAGCTTTGCGCACGATCGTCAATCCTACTCTGGAAACTGTGGAGATCAAAGACGGTATCAAGGGCATTGGCGACCACAAAACGCTGGTAAAAGAGCTCATTGAGCGGCAGAAAAAGATTTATGCTTTAAGCGATGATCGCAAACAACTCGTGCAGGCAATGCTGGCTGTGCGTGCGCTGACGCTGTTGCAGCTGAGCTGGGCAGAGGCCGCGTATAAGGCCGAACTCGAAGCGTACCTCATTGCGCAAAAGAATTCTGAAAAAAAGAAAATAAATGAAGAAGATTCAGAAGACACTTTTCTGAATACGATCGGGCTTACTGTGATCGCCGAAGGCGATTCGGCGGCCGCCTCGCGCGACATACAGAATCCACTGGTGAAGCGGGTTTTTGATTCGCGTGCACAGCGCGAATATTCGGCCGGTTCGTCATCGGTCGAACAGGTTTTCCTCGGCAACAACACCGACTCGCAGGCCGGTTTTGGCAACGACGTACAGGGGTTGTATAATTCGATCAATGCGGTGACGCAGCCATCCGATGCCGGCGGCCCGACGTTACAAAAATTTTGAGGATTTTGAGGTGCTCAGAATGAAATTTTCCAACTACTATCCGGCGAAAGACCGCAGACTGCGAACTTTGTTGGCAATGGCATTTGCCATTGCCAACTTCACGATTGCAGCCTGCGCCAAACGCGCGCTACCCGAAGAAAAAGTGCGCGGCTTTGCCAAATTCGCGCTGAATAACGGTGCGGCAATATCGCAATCGGGCAGCGACGAATACAGCCCGAGTGTGATCCAGATGGGTGACAATTCGCTGGTGCTGATTTTTGGCTCTAACCGCAGTTGCGGAGGCTGCAGCGGGCATAACCTGTTCATTGCCAAATCTGCATCCGCCTACAACAACAACTCGGTCTTTCCGGCGTTTAATCCACCGACGGTGATGACGATTGCCGCGACGCCGCTCAACTATGCTAACCGTATTCCATTTGCTGCGACCGCGGCGGGTAACAACGTGCGCATCTATCTCACGAATGCCGGTGGAACAATTCAGGTCACGCCGAATATTCCCGCCGATGGTCCTTATGACACAACGCTCGCAACCGTCGCCAACACGGCCGGTCAGACAGGGGCTGTCATCGGCATGGAATTTACCGGCTCAAAGCTCTATGCGCGGCAGGGTAGCACAGTTAACTCGTTCGATCCCGCGAATGCTGCCGGCGCACTCACGGCAATGGCAACCGGGAACAGTGCAACCTCCATTGGTTGCGTCGATAGCGCAATCACGTCGCGTTATGACGGCTTCTTTTCTCTGGTCAACGGCTCTGTGGTCAGTATGTCGCTTTATGGCGACGGGGGCAGCCTCAGCGCTGTCAACACGGCCGTCGCGAAGGCACGTATTTCACCGCGCAGTTTAACTTTGATGCAGGGAGGCGGCACAACCGGCCCGCTGATGTTCATCTCGGGCACTGAAGCCGGCGGTACAAGTGAAGATCTGTACGTTGTGGATGGATTGACGGTCTGGCAAATGTGGCAGCAGCTTGAGCCGAAGCCGCCAGGAGCGCCTGCGGGTGGCGGAGGTGGTGGGACTGATACGACACCGCCCACTGTCGTGAGTGTCACTTCCACAACACCGAATGGTGCTTATAAAAACGGCCAGAACATCAACGTTCAGGTTGTGTTCTCTGAAAATGTGGATGTCGTCGTGGGTGGTGGTGCGATCTATTTTGCACTGGCAGTGCCGACTTCCTGGAATGCGACGTGCTCAGCCAGCAGCGGCACGAACACGATGAATTGTACCTACTCTGTCTTCGGCAGTCATTCAACGGCAGACCTCGATTACCTGAACACGACTGCGCTCTCGTTGATCGGTGGTGCAACGGTTAAGGACGCGGCGGGTAACAATGCAAATCTGACATTGCCCGCGCCGGGGGGCGCAGGTTCTCTGGCATCGAACAAGAACATCGTTATTGATACGACCGCACCCGTCATTTCAGCGACCGCACCGGCTTCGAGCAGCAGTCCCTCGACGACGCAAGTCAGTTATACGCTTTCAGAGGCCGTAGCTTCAGGCAATATTACATGGACGCGCACGGGTGGGACAGCCGATGCCGGTTCACCCCGTGTCCAGACTCTGACAGGTGCGGAGCTCAATTCGGGCGCGCACACCAATATCACACTGACGAACAATCCCGCGCTGGTGAGTGGCTCGGTATATTCGGTCGCATTGAATGCGACCGATGCGGCTGGCAACGCGGCAACCGCGGTGACGAATACGAATGTGACCTATTCTCCACCGGTATCGGGCTCGACGTGGACCGCCCGGACTCTACCGACCACCGCAAGTTGGATTTCTGTAGCCTTCGGAGGTGGGGTGTTTGTGGCGGTTGCATACAATTCGAGCATCGGAGCCACGTCATCCGATGGCATTACCTGGACGCAGCGTGTGCTTCCTGCTTATGACTGGTGGATGGCTGTCGCTCATGGTAATTCCACATTTGTGGCGACCACGGATATCTCGGGTACGCCAATAGCCGGAAGATCAGCTGACGGGATTACCTGGGCATCGAGTCCGATGCCGACGGGCAAGTGGCAGGCTCTTACCTTCGGTACAGGCATATTCGTCGCCCTGAGCGCCAATACCTCAACCGCCGTAACCTCACCGGATGGCATAACCTGGACATCGCGCACACTTCCTGTGTCGGCTAACTGGACATCCGTGACTTATGCAAACGGGACCTTCGTAGCGCTCGCGAGCGGCGGCAGCATTGCCTTAACTTCCCCCGATGGTATTATCTGGACGGCGAGGACTTTACCCGCCTCAGCTACCTGGAATTGCGTAACCTATGGCAACGGCGTTTTTGTGGCCGTGTCCGGTAGCACTGCGGGTGCCACTTCGGCCGACGGCATTACCTGGACGGCGCGCACCCTGCCTTCTGCAACCTGGAACGCGGTAACGTTCGGCAACGGCGCCTTTGTCGCTGTCGGCGGCGGTGGCGGCCCAACCTATGCAACAAATTCACCCGACGGTGTCACCTGGACGGCGCGTACCATTACGGGCGGCAGCAGTTGGAGAGCCGTCACATACGGCGCCGGTGTGTTTGCCGCTCTCAACAGTAGCAGCACAGCGGCTGCGACATCTCCATGAAAGATCAATTCACTCAAGCCCCGGATAGACTATGAAATACGCAATGGTCGTTATTTGTACCTTGCTGCTGACCGCAAAGGCGATACCTCAGACTATCCCCGATCTCATTCTCGACGAAGAACTATCCACGATCCGCGCGATCACTGTAACAAAAAAAGCAACCTTCGGCGATCTGTGCAAGATTGTGCTCATTCAGCGCAATGAACTCGAAAAATACGCCACTGACGAAGAGCGTTGCGCACGGCTGGCGGAGCTCGGCATCTACAACACCAGGTCGGTCGACCACATACACCTGACGCCACTGCGCAGAGGGGCTGTCGCGAAGGCAGTGATCAATCACCACCAGCTCGAAACAACGCTGCTGTTCCAGCTGACCGGCTGGGAATGGTATGCGCTGCAGAATGCGGAGACACTCGGTCTCATCGAAAAAGGCTCAAACACATGGGATGAAATTTCCGGCGAAGAGCTGGTGACCATCATGGATCTCGGGCTCGCGCGCGCCGCTGAGACACAGGATTGGATGAAAGAGAAAAATCCTTACAAAGAGTTTGGTTTTGATTCGTATCAGGAAATGGAAAAAAACACCAAACCGGCGCCGAAAGCCACAGAGCCCGTAAATCCGTAGGATAGTATCAATGAACCAAAGATGGAAAGTTTTTACCGCGGTGCTCGTATTGTTCTCTCTCGCTCCGCTCGCGGCACAAAAAGCGAAGACCAAAAAGAAAAAACCAGTGCCGGTGAAGGTCGCCGATGAGGATGCGGAAGAAGAGACTGAATCAGAAGAGCCTGCAGCGAAACCCGCAGTGAAGCCGCCTGCGTCACAGGCTGAAAAGGCGGTGACTGACCGCGAGGCCGCGGAGTTTGAGAAGACCGCTCCACCCGTTGCCGCAGCAGTCTTCGTGCCGCCGGCAGACACTGAAGAGGTCGCGAAGAAACACTACATCCGCGGCGGGCTTATCGCTACCAATACGTACTACATGGACCCGACGATCAACCCGGGCCTCTACTCGGGGTTTTTTCGCCCGTTCGGCAAATACACTTACGATGAGAAGTGGGAGTTCAGCGCGCGGGGACTCATGACCGTGAAGCACTATATCGAACCCTTGGGGACGCTGAAGCAAACCAACGTTGTAGGCAGTCTCGAGATTCTCGCCGGTGAAACCAAACTCGGCACGCACCATATTATGGCGGGCCGCAACTTCTACGCGATCGAGCAGGGGTTGCTGTTTGCCAACTTTGCCGATGGCATTTTGTACACTGGCAAATATGCTTTTGGCAGCGTGCGTGCGTTTGCAGTCTTCTCGGGCGACTATGGCTCTTCGCTCTGCGGTCTCAACGTCACCGGTTGTAACGGCGACCCGAGCCCGTTTGTGAATACGCCGAACATCGCGCCCGACGCCGGCATACAGAATTCGGGCAAGCGGATGTTTTTTGCCGGTGAATATTTTTCGCCCGAATACCTCGGCGGGCAGCTCTTCGCCTACACGCTGATTTCGCGTGACATGATTAAAGAGGACGGCGTCAGCACCAAATACGAATACAATCCGTGGTATGGCGGTGCGGGTCTTCGCGGTTACGTGTTCAATTCGAATTACCGCTACCGCGGCGACTTTATCTACCAGGGTGGCAGCACGTATAACCGCGTGCTCAATGGCAGCTCTGAGCAGACGAGTATTTCTGCGATGGCGGCGCTCACCAATTTCACCTGGACTCTGCCTGTGGCAAAAAAAATCGATCCGCAACTGACGGTCGATTTTGCGATGGGAACGGGCGACGCCGACAGCAGCCGCGTCAACAATGGCTCGCAGAGCAATACATCCGGCAACTATACCGCGTTCCAGAATTTCGGCAGTTTTTCGGGTGGTCTGGCACTCAAACCCCGCCTCGCGAACATGCAGGTCTATCGCCTCGGCACGTACTTTCGGCCATTTAAGTCGACCTATTCGCTGCGCAATCTGTCGGTGCAGCTCAAGTATTCCTATTACCGCAAAAGCGTTTCTGCGGGCGGCATTTCAGATCCCTATGCGACCGAAGACAATGCAAACGTCGGCCATGCGGGCGACCTCGCGCTGGTGTATAATGCGAAGGCGGATGTGCAGTTTTTCTATGGCTTTGGTCTGTTCAAGCCGGGTGCCGCGTATCCCGTGCTGAATTTTGACGGCACTGACGGGCAGGCATGGCGCTACGCGCACCTGGTCAGTTTGACAATGATATTTTAGAAAATCCCGGGCGTTTCGACTCCGCTCCGAAGACGGAGAGCTGAGAAGCTCGCAACGACCGGAATTTCCGGGTTGCAGGTATTCGAGGTCACTGAGCGCAGTCGAAGTGACCTTAAATTCGCAAACTTACGCCACTGCCTTTGGCAAGACGGCCCATAACGGCCGCTTCAGGGTAGTGCGTGCGGATCTTCGCGAGTTCAGATTCAGCCGCGATTAAGATCAGCCCTGTTCCCATGTTGAAAGTGTGGAAAAGTTTTTCGCGCTCGACATATTTTTCGAGCACATCGGCTGCGGCGAGGCGAAACGGTTCGGCGGTTTCAATCACAGCGCCGAGACCCTGAGCAATTGCACGCGGCAGATTTTCATGGATGCCGCCACCCGTGATGTGCGCGATGCCCTTGATTTCTGCGGTTTGCAGCAGTGCAGGTATTTCTTTATAGATGCGCGTGGGGTTGAGCCATGTCGCGATCAGGCTCTCGCGGTGTGCGACCATGGCTGAAAACACGGCGGGAGACTTTGCTTCCATTTCGGCAAATATTTTGCGCACGAGCGAAAAGCCGTTCGAATGCAGGCCGCTCGAAGGCAGAGCAACGAGTATATCACCTTCGCGTTGCAGATCAGGATGCGGCAGCTTGCTGTCGCGGGCTATCAATCCCACCGCGAAGCCTGCTAGATCAAAATCGTCGTCGGGAATCACACCGGGGTGTTCTGCGGTTTCGCCGCCCATGAGCGCCATCGGCGTCGCCGCACATGCTGCGGTAATGCTTGCGAGCACGCGGTTATACCATGACTCATTGAGCTTGCCGCAAGCGATGTAGTCGAGAAAAAATGCGGGCGTCGCGCCGGCGCAGTAGAGATCGTTGATGCACATCGCGACGAGATCTTGCCCGATACCTTCGAGGTAATCGAAGCGGCGCAAGAGCTGTGTTTTGGTGCCGACACCGTCGGTCGCCGCGACCACGTCAAAGCCGGGAATCTGCACTGGCGCGAAGCGGCCGGCGAAGCCGCCGTACTGGCCGACGATTTCACCGACATTGGGTACGCGGTGCGTCGCGGTGATGCGGTCTTTGAGATTATGGATCAGTTTCTGCGCATATTCCGTATCGACGCCGGCGGCCTTGTAATCCATATGTGATTCTTGGAAATTCAGATAGGGCGGAAATGCAAATTTGGCTCAGCTTGCCCACGAATGAATTCGTGGGCAAGCTGACTAGTTATAGGTTGCGGTGACTGCCAGACCACCGTAGATTTGTGTCCACGATAATGGACCATTTGTTGGCAGTTGGCTGTAGTGTCCGGTCAGTGCGATGCCGATCGCCCAGTTTTTGGAAACGGCCCATTCTTGTCCGATTTGCAGGTTTGTGGCAATACCAAAATTCGTGCTTTCAGAATACGTTGTAGAACCAGAAGTATAACTCAGCGTAGCCTGAGCAACACCTACGCTACCCGCAACGAAAAAGTTAGACGATGAGTAGATTGCTAATCCGCCGCCGAAGACATTCCCGGAGAGTTTTGTGTTCGTTGTTGAAATAGACGCTGATGCGCCGTTTGCAGAGGCGTGTAGAGTCGGATCCAGCGCAGAGAAGATGTCTGCAGCGCCAAAGAGGACAATATGGCCCCCCATGCCGATGCCTAGTTTCGCACCTAAGTGTGTCGCAGGCCCGCCTAAACCGACTGTTGTACCACCGGAAGAGGTCGAAATATCATAGTAGCCGCCGCCACCGTTAAAGCTGAGATAGAAGCCGTGATGGCGGTCGTGTTTGGGTTCGGCCGGCGCCGCAATCACCGGTGCGGGTGCTGCCTGAAAATAGCTCACAAAAGAATCGCCGATGCTTTCGAGAA
>CAYHJO010000032.1:0-27160 GCA_964356715.1 uncultured Turneriella sp.
GGTACCGTGTTCCGAGGTAGGTTGAAGATTTCAAATAGCGGGCGTAGATCATTGGCAACCCACGCCTCACGGGGTCTTGCCAGTCTTCCGATTCAAACATGAGACCGGTACCCACAGCGAGGTTGAAGGCCTCTGTTTTAATGATGCGCCAGCGCGGACCCGCGCCGGCAAGCAGTCGCAGCCTGAGTCCGCGGGATTCGTCGTATTGGTACTGGCCATAAACTTCAGGGCTGATGGTCTCTTTGTGGAAAAATTGCGTGCGCGCATGCGTGGAACCGAAGTTCACTACTTTGGCGTCGTTCACAAACAACAACTGGTAATTGCTGATCAGCATATAGAGGTGGTTGTCCGTAAAATAGCCAATATCTCCAGTCAGGCCGCCGGTCAGTACCCTTGTCGGGGTTTGCAGATTTACCGTGCGATTGTGGTAAGAAAAGTTCGTGCCGACATTCCCGAAGATAACCCGGTTTTCGGGATAGTCCAGGCGTACCTTTTCGACGTTGAAAATCTGCGCGCCCAGAGCTGCGGGCACGACGCAGGCGCCCAATAAGACAAATACTCTCACGTGACTGACCGATTTAACAGTTGCGCGCGCAGCGCGCAACTGTTAAATCGACTCATGCTCAAAAAAGCGGTGCTGGCCGGCGGATGTTTCTGGGGCATGGAAGAGCTGATTCGGTCACGAACGGGTGTGACCGACACCGAGTGCGGCTACTGCGGCGGCAAGGTCGAAAATCCGACTTACCGTAACCATGCTGGCCACGCCGAGGCCGTCGAGATTACCTACGACGACAGTAAAACGAGTTTTCGCCAGCTGCTCAATTTCTTTTTTCAGATTCACAACCCGACCACGATGAACCGGCAGGGCAACGATATCGGCGATTCATACCGTTCGACGATCTTTTACGCCAATGAGGATGAAAAGCGTGAGGCGCAGGAATTCATCAAGATTGTCGATCAGTCGAAGCGCTGGCCGAAGCCAGTCGTCACGACACTCGAACCTTTGGGTGCCGAACACGGTGCCGCCGGTAAATTCTGGCCGGCCGAAGACTATCATCAGGATTATCTGCAGAAGGACCCAAATGGCTATACCTGCCACAGGATATATTTTGACAGTTACATTTAGACCTCAAAGCCGCTCTTGCGCAGGTCCCGCAGCGATATGCCTGCGAGGTATTCGCGCACCTGCTGCACGCTGAGGGCGTATTCATTGCAAAAGCTGGCGGCGATAACATCAATCTCCACCATCCAGTAGCTTTTTTTTTCCGTGTTGTACGAATAGGTCCTGTTGGTGCCCTCGATATATTCCTCCCACTCGTCCCAATAGGATTTACCCTCGGCGCGCATCTGCCGCAGAATCTCCGTTATCTGTACCTCGTTCGGTGCATCTTTGACAATTTTTTCGCCGATGATCTTGCGGTAGACTTCTTCCACGCTGTAGGCCGCGTCTTTTGCATCGGCTTTCGGAGCGTTCTCCCAGGCTTCTTCTTCACCCGGGGCCCGCGTGAATCCCGTGTATTCGCATAATATCGCATTGATATCGTCGAAGGAGCGCTTTTTTTCGGTAACAAGAGCGTCGGCTGCCTGGTTGATGGCGACACAGATATGTGTCTCATTGCTGTCGTTCACGCGGTGAAACAGTACCCACGTCAGGATATTCCAAACCGAGGTGTAGACGAGCCTCACCGAGTAAGGCAGCGTTTCATCCCAGTTTGCGTTAGTAATCGGCTGCATCATCGTTGCAAACAATGGGTTGAGTAATATATCTCCCTTCATAACCGGCACCGGCTTGGCGCTGAGGACCTCGGCCGCCGCAAGACGCTCTTCGATCTTTGTCAGGTATCTCGCCGGCGTATCGATGTCGATGCGGCTCAGCGCCCCCGCGATCTGATGCTTGTCGGTAATCAACGCATTGACTTTATCCAGATCGCCCGGTGTTTTGGTCATGTGATTATGCCATACCGGCAGCGCTAACCTGATCAGGCGAATGGCGATCTTCAGCTGTGCTTCGTCCGCGAGCTTCGCAAGAAATTCGTCGAGCATGGCGGATGCTTAGCCCGCTTTTCCGCTGGTGTAAATCCGAATGGGCTTTTCGCTGCAGCTGATCAGATATGCGCTCAGCCGTGGTACATTATCACCTTTACGGCGGGTTCTAGTCATTTAACCTCCATCCATGGGCCGTATTTCGGGGCTGTGGCGGCGATATTTCAATCCAGGTAGCCGGCGTGCGGTGATCGGCCACCTTCTGCTCGTCGTTGCCGGCGTAGCGGCAACCGTCGTCTCTTATCAGGCGGGCAAGTCGTCAGCGTCGGAGCCCGGGCAATTACCCGCATATCTCTGCTGGCCGGCAGGTTATGCCATACTGGTGCTATTTTCACTCTTTAACTGGAAACACACGCAGGCAACTGAAGTAAAACTCGCCGAAGAGAGAGACCACACCAAGGCGTTGCTCGAAGAAACCATTCCCATGCTGAAAGGTGCCGAGGCAAAATACCGGCATCTCGTCGAAGATTCCGATGACCTGATTTTCCAGATAAACACAGAAGGGATTATTCTCAGCATGAATAAGGCCGCGCAGAAAATGCTCAGCAACCAGCCTGGCGATATGGTCGGCAAAAGCCTCTACACATTCATCGCCGACGGCGGTGAGACCGATGCGGATTTTCACCGGCGCATGGTGAAAGAACAGATTCGCGAACTGCTCCAGTCGGGAAAACTGCTGCGGCTGCGCACGTCGCTCAACCATAAGCACCGCCCCGATGGCGTCGAAGTGCTCTTGAGCCTGCAATTGAACCGCAGCGGCAGCGGGGTGGAAATTATTGCCAAAGCTTCGGAAGTCGAACCCGAGGTTTCGCTGCGTTTTCTCGACCGTGAGAACGGGCGATACACACTGCAGAACAACCTGGTGCACGCGGAAATACTGTGCCAGAGAATCACGGAACGCATTGCTTTGCACTTTGGCCACCACGAACTCAGCGGCATTCGCACCTGCCTGCGCGAAGTGCTGGTGAACGCGATTGAGCATGGCAATCTCGAGGTCTCATTCGACGAGAAATCACGCGTGATCCAAAATCAGGATTACATGGAGTTTTTGCTGGCACGCCAGAAAGATGCCCGTTTCGCGGCGCGGCGCGTTCGCGTGCATTACGTTGTCAATCGCGCAGCTTTTATGTTGCGCGTAACCGACGAAGGCATGGGCTTTGACCATCGGGCATTTATGCAGCGCGCCGCGGGTGACGAGGTGCTCTTAATGCTCGAACACGGCCGTGGTTTGACGATGACGCGCAACGCCTTCGACAGCATGGTGTTTAACGAAAAAGGCAATCAGGTCACGCTGACGAAATTTATCACGAAAAACCGCACCTGATTACGCGGGTAAACAAACGGATTAAGGAAGTTCTGCAAAAGGGGAAATCAGGAGCGCATACGCTCGCGGGGTCTTAGCCGAGCAGGACTCTTGCCAACTTCCTTATGTGCGTTGCGGCGAAGCCAAGGCCACAACACCCGCAACAGACAGGCAGATCAGTAATCCGGCCGGGACATACCATGTCCACGCGAGGGGTGAAAACGCCGCAATCCAGGCCATGCCTGTTGCCGAGGCGGTAAATCCGGCTAAGGCGGAGGTCTGCCGAACGCGCAAAAAGCCCAGAACATAGAGGCCGACGATGCCACCTGCTAATATCGAAGCGAGTTTGAGAGCAATCACCACAACCGGGTTCTTTTGGTCGGTAAATAGCAGGGCGATCAGCATAATGGCGGCCGCCCATACCAGCGTCAGAAAGCGCGAAAGTCGCAGCCGCCGCTTTTCATCGTTCTTCGCGAAACCGGGAAACAGGTCGAGCATCGTCGAGGCGGCAAGCGAACTGAGCGTGGCCGAGAGCGTCGACTGCCCGGTCGCGAAGATGGCGGCAAGTACCAGGCCTACGAGGCCAGCCGGCAAATGCCTGACGATAAACGAGGGAAATACCGAGTCGGGCGTAGCGAAAGCAGCGCCCTGAAAGAATGCAAACAACCAGACACCGATGATGAGAAACAACAGAAACTGGAGATCAACAAGAATGCCGCTCGATATCATGGCTTTTTGCGCGTCCTTCAAATTGCGGCAGGCAAGCGCCTTTTGCACAATCAGCTGATCGGTACCGTGCGACGAAATCGCCAGCAGCGCCCCGCCGACGAGACCCGCAGCCAGGTGAAATGGCTGCGTAAAAAAGGATGTCAGTCCGTTTTCAAAACCCGTCGCCAGGAATCGGAATTTTTCAGCGCCGGCAGATTCCAGAGAGACGCCGCTGAGCTGCAGCACCAGGACTGCAGCAAAGGCTCCCAGCAGGTAGACGCCGGTCTGAATAAACTCGACCCACATGGCCGCGCGCAAGCCGCCAAAAAAGGTGTAAGGCAACGTGATCGCCGTGAACACAAGAATCGACGTCGTGATAGACCAGCCGCTGATGAGGCTCAGCGGAAGTGCGGTGGCATAGAGCCTGACTCCGGTGCCCAAAAGCCGCGTGATCTGGAACAATACCGCAGCGAAGCGGCGCATGTTGACGCTAAAACGGTGCTCGAGAAACGCATACACAGTTTCCATATTGCCGCTGAAATATGCGGGCAGAAAAACATACGCGACAACGATGCGACCGATCACGTAGCCAAACGCCAACTGCATGAACGTGAGATTGCCGGTATACGCGAGGCCTGGTATAGAGATGAAAGTGAGGCTACTCGTCTCAGCGGCAACGATCGAGGCCGAAACCACCCACCACGGCAAAGCATGGCTCCCTGAAAGGAAATCGGCGGCGTTGCCAGTTTTCTTGCTGGCGGCGAAACCCACAATCTGCAACAGGGCAAAATAACTGATAAGAACGATGAGATCGAGCGTGGACAAGCGGTTAATCTCTAAACACGCATCAGCGCGGCGACCGATCTGCCGGGCGTGCCTGCGGCAGTGGCGCTATATTTCGAGGATGACATTTCCTGTTTTTTGGCCTGTCATCACGTACGCATACGCCTCGGCCACCTGCGACAGAGGGTATTTGCGGTCGATGACGGGTTTGAACTCGCCGCTCACCAGCAATTCGGAAATAAAACGGATGCTCCGGGGAATGTCGGTGGGCAGCGGAAATTTGACTTTCTTGCGGCTGAACAGCGCGGTCCACAGAGGCAGAAAAAGATTTTGCCCACCGGGGCCGGGCTCCGTAGAGAGATAAATCCCCCCTGCTTTCAACAGGGGTTTGCATTTGCCAAATGTGCTCTTGCCGACGGCATCAAACACGTAGTCAAATTGTTCACCCAGACGCGTGAAATCTTCTTTCTGGTAGTCGATCACTTTCGCCGCGCCAAGGCTACTGACGAGCGCTATGTTTTTCGTATTACACACCGCGGTCACCGTCACGCCAAAGTGTTTCAGAAACTGCACCAGCGCCGAACCGATGCCGCCTGTCGCACCGTTGACCAGGACCTGCTGCCCCGCAGAGGGCTTCACTTTGTTCAGAAAATTGTACGCATAGTGCGCGGCCTCGAGGCTCGCTGCTGCCCTATAAAAATCAATACCATCGGGTATCTTTGCGACTGCCGCCTTCTCGGCAATAGCCATGTATTCAGCCTGCGATGCCAACCCCTGATCGTTGAATCCGAACACGCGGTCGCCGGTCTTAAACTGCGTCACACCGTCGCCGACGGCAACCACTTCACCCGCAAAATCTGTGCCCGGCACGGGGGATTTTGGCTTGAAAAGGCCCGTAAAGAACCGCATGATGAACGGTTTGCCCGTCAGTACCGCGCAGTCGGTACGATTCACTGTGGTGGCATGCACCCGAACGAGCAGCTGATTCTGAAGAGGTGCCGGTTTCTCAACTCCAGAGATCTCAATCCCTTCGGGCCCGCAGTATTTTTTCCGATAGGCTGCTCGCATTTCGGGCCATAGTCAAAATTGCCTTCGTGCCGATAAGCTTCTCAGCATTTGGCGCCAAAAGCACGTCCGCATCTCGGGGCGATGGCGTATCTCCAGAGGGGTAGACTACCCCCCAGGAGAACTACAAATGAAGAAAATAACTTTGGTAATGATCGCCTCTCTGTTTACACTGGCAGCCCTGTCTGCGGCTAAACCCGATGCTGCGGCAAAAGAATGCATGCGAACAGCAGCCCTCGATGGCAGAAAAGCGATGCAGAAATGCAAATCACTGAAAGGTGCCAAGCGCGAAGACTGCGAAAAAAAGACTCAGGCGTCGCTCGCCGGCGCTGAAAAAGCCTGCAGCGGCCGTTAGTATCTGTGGCCACGGGCTACCTGCGGTGAGTCCAGGTGTTTGCTTTGCAGACACCTGGATCGAACCGTAGCCCGTGGCCACAGTTCAGTAGAGAAAAAATTCCTTCGCCGATTGCGCAAACTTCTGCGCTTCAATTTGGTATTCGCCGCGATAGTCTTGGAGCCGGCCGCAGGCCTCGACATTCAACCTGAATTGCGCCGACCCACTCAGCAGATCAATCGCCAAAACATCCGCCACATATTCGTACGGTTCGCGCCGCCAGTCGAACTCTTTGGGCCACAGATCGTGCGCGGCCTTCACCATCGCAAGGCCAGTGTAGAACGATTCAAAAATTTGCACATCGGTCACGTGCACGAACACGCCGCCGCAGGCTTCGTCTTTGAACTTGTGGAATGTAGGCTTGAAGTACAGTGGGCGAAAAAATACGCCCGGCAATTTGAGCGCATTGAGAGCCTCGGCGTATAGTTTAGGATTTATATAGGGAGCGCCGATGATCTCGAACGGATGGGTTGTTCCCCGGCCTTCTGAAATATTGGTCGCTTCAAACAGACACGTACCCGGATACACTATCGCGGTATCTACCGTCGGCATATTGGGGGAAGGTTGTACCCACAGACCTGCGGTCTGTGCGTACAACCAGGCACGGCTCCAGTTCAGCAATTCGACTATCTGGATGCGCGCATTCCATTGCTCCGCCGCATTGAGCAGCAGCGCGATCTCGCCGATCGTCAGACCATGCCGCACCGCGAGTGGGTATGCACCGACAAACGACTCACAGCCCCTGTGCACAACGCCACCCTCCACCACCACACCACCCAGCGGGTTCGGGCGATCGCAGATAATCACTTCGATGCCGCGTGCGGCGCAGGCCTCGATGCAGAATGCCATCGTGTAGGCATAGGTATAATAACGGCAACCGATATCCTGTATGTCGACGACGAGCGCGTCGAGGCCATCGAGATCGCTCGCCTTGGGTTTGAGTTCTTCTTTCGTCTGGCCATAGAGGCTTACGGCCTTGAGGCCCGTAAAACCATCGACCTCATCGGCTACAGTGATCTGGTCTTGTTCGGTACCGAACATGCCGTGTTCGGGTGCGAAGATTTTTTCTGGTTTGAATCCGTTGGCCAAAAGCGCTTCAAACAGATATTTTCCGTCGGCGGCAACAGAGCTTTGGTTTACGAGCAGCGCAAAACGCTTGCCTTTCAGGTATTTACCGGGATCGGCGAGCAGCCGGTCGATGCCAAAGGTCGTGCGCATAGGGTACGCATCATAGAAACGATTTATGGCGTAAAACCGGGCAGGCCCGCCCGGCTCAGGAAAACAAAATATCCACGTATGTCGTGCCTGTCGTGAGCGATGACGACGGCCGCGCGGGTTGTCCCTTAATCAGCACCTTGTGCTTGCTGAACAATGCCTTGAGCGCCGAGCGGCTGATTTCGCGCAGCTTTGGATTTTCTTTCTGCTGGCGAATCGCTTCGAGCAACAGCCCGTCGAGCCTGTCGCTGCGGCGCTCGAGTTGCAGAGTGATGCGCACAGATTTTTCTGGTTGCGGTGGAATATGGGCAGGCATGCGCGTAAAAAACCACCCCCGGACAGTACCCCGTAAAGGAGTAAAGATGACGCGGGCAAAAACCATTGACACCGAGGCTTGGCGCAAGTACCCATACCCATGAACGCATTCAAAATTGCCTCAAACGTCGGCTTCGTGATAGCACTCGCGGGCCTTGGAATTACCTATTACGGCTTCCGCTTTCTGCTTGAAACCAACGATCTGCAGAAGAACGGCATCAAGGTCAAGGGTAAGGTCATCGAGATCGTTAACAACGGACCGATGTACCGCTCGCCGATTGTGTCCTTTAAAACCACCGAAGGCAAAAAGCACCAATTCAAGAGTCGCCTCGATGTGAACCACCTGATGTTCAAATATGTGATCGGTCAGGAGATCGAAGTCATCTACCACAAAAGCGATTATAAGAACTGCGAAATCAACGCGTTCTGGGAACAGAATATGCCGCAGATCTTTCTCGGCAGTTTTGGTGTCTTTCTTTTCCTGTTCGGTTTGCTGTTCCGCTGGCTGATGCTCAGAAAAGCCAGAAAGTACGCAGCGAGTTAACAGGAGACTTAGTCCAGAGCTCCGGCGGACCTCAAAACCCGCCGGAGCTTCTGCGCGCCTACCACTTCCCCGTATTCGTCATCGAAAGCCACGGTTCTTTTGGCGGCAGAGGATTGCCCTCCTGCAACAGCTCGATCGAGATCTGGTCGGGCGAACGCACGAACGCCATTCTGCCGTCGCGCGGCGGGCGGTTGATGGTCACGCCGTGTTTCTGTAATCGTTCACAGCTGGCGTAGATGTCGTCGACCTCGAATGCCAGATGCCCGAAATTCCGCGCTCCGCCATAATCTTCGTCGGCATAGTTGTAGGTGAGTTCAATCTCAACCTCGGGATTCTCGGGTGCTGCGAGAAACACCAGCGTGTAGCGTCCCTCCGGATAGTCTTTGCGGCGGTTCTCGACGAGGCCCAGCGCATCGCGAAAGAAGGCGACGGATTTCTCCAGATCTCGGACACGGACCATTGCATGCAGGTATCTCATTTTTCCTCAGCGGTCTGGCGTCGGTTTGCGCGGAGGTACATTGAACGGTACTTCGGCGCTTGCGCCGTGCGGTTTGAGACCGAGTTCAAATGCAATATTCTTCCACTTGCCGTTGCGGCGGATGTAAGTGTAGGCTAGGTCGATGGCCGCGCCGTTGATTCTGACTTCATGGCGGCCTTCATAGTTCACGTCAATTTCGTCGACGGTTTTGATCGGCTCGACTTTGCCCGAAAGTTCGCCGCAGAGTTCGCAGTAAAAGAAGACATCCTTTTCTTTTTGCAACAGAGCCAGCGCCTTCTTTGCAACGTCAGGCTGAATGTAGGCAAACTGGTCGGCTGCGAGCGGGCTCAGGGCGAGAAGGGTAAACAGGAAAAAGCGGGGTAGTTTCATGGAGCTTGTCTGCAAATGCACGGTGCGCGGCATAGTTTTTTGGACCTGTGGCACGGATTTTGTAATTATGGATAATCACAGCTGGGGAGGGCTATGGATTTCCATAGCTACAAAATATATGCCAAAAGGCGGCAACCGCCGCAACGCAAAAACGAATCTCAACTCTGAAACAACCGCAGAAATTCCGGGGGGACATCCGACTCAAAGGTCAGCTTCTCACCCGTCACAGGGTGCACGAATGCCAACACGCGCGCGTGCAGACCCAAGCGGCCGATCGGGTTGGTGTGCGCGCCGTATTTTTCGTCGCCGACAACCGGATGACCCAGATCCTGCATGTGCACGCGAATCTGGTTTTTGCGCCCGGTCTCGAGCTCGACGTCGAGCAGCGAAAACTCAGCCGAGCGCTGGATGACTTTATAATGGGAGATTGCCTTCTGCCCGTCTTCGGGGTTTTGGTCAGACCACGTGCGCAGGCCGTCGGTGCCGTGCAGCCACGATTTGATCGTGCCGCCGTTTTTCGCGACAACCCCTTCGACGACGACCGCATAGGTGCGCGTCACCACGACCTCTTGCCACGCAGTTCTGAAATTGCGCTGCACCTCTTTGTCTTTCACGAACATCATGATGCCCGACGTGTCGCGGTCGAGGCGGTGCACGACAAAGATTTTTTGTTTAGGATTTCTTCTCGTGATGTATTCACTCACGACGCTGTGTGCCGAACGCTCAGTTCCTGTGTCAGCGGCGACCGAAAGCAGGCCGGCGGATTTATCAATCACGACGACCGCATCGTCTTCGAAGATAATTTTGACACCGCGCAGGGCTTTGGGCTTTTCCGGCGACTTGTCGCCGATCGTGACAATCTGTCCGACAGAGAGCGGATGTTTGACGTGTGTGACGATCTCGCCGTCGACGGAAACAATCCGCCTTGCGAGCATGGCCTTCACCGCAGTGCGGCTTTTGCCGTGCAGAGCAACGAGCAGAAACTCCATCAGCGGTGCGCTTGTTTTGACTGTGAATTCCATCGGTGCCATCGGGCAATACAGGTTCAGAAACGGCTTGTCGAACAGTTATCGACTGTGACCTTTCGCCATGCGTGCATGGCGGATTTTATGCGTACTGGCTTTTGCGGCTCTGCTTGCGGTCTCTTGCCGCTCGACCGATAAACAGACCCAGATCTGTGAGCAGAACAACACCGAATGCCAGCAGAATTGTGTGAACAGCAATGCGAATTTTACGAATACACGGCTGGCGACACAACCTGTCGGGCCGTGCGATATGCGCTGCGAACAGAATTACCAGGGCTGCCTGAAAAGACAGCAGGATAAAACCATTAAACGCGTCGGCGATTACTGATCTGCTTTGGCGAAGCGGACAATATCCTGCCAATCGGCAGGGCTCAGCAGCGAAAACAGATCGTTGTGATCGGCATCGGCGACAGAGATCAGCGCGGCCTTGGGAAACAGGCCGGCGAGTTCCTGTCCCATCTTAAACGGTAAGACCCGATCGCGTTCGCCGTGCACGATCAGCGTTGGGTAAGAGATCGCCGGGGCCTTGGCTCTATTGTCGAAATGATCGGCAATGAGCCAGCGCGCAGCGGCGAAGAAGTGGTGTTCGGCGGCGTCGCCCGCGGAAGTAAACGGCGCCATCAGTACCAGTCTTTCCCCCTGTTTGCGGGCTGCAAGTTCGACAGCCACTCCGGTCCCGAGGGAAAATCCCCACAAGATTGTGTCGGTAGGCAGATGGCCATATTTCAACTGCACGCTCTGGACGAGTGCCGTGCAATCAGTATAGATGTTTTGTTCGCTCACGCTGTATTCGGCGGCATAACCATAACCCGGATATTCAGCGAGGAGCACGCTGAAGCCTTCTTTGAGCATCGTGGCTGCAAGGTCTTGCATCGAACCCATCACTTCGCCGTTGCCGTGAAAAAAGACAATCAGCTTTTTGCCGCCGGGAGCGTAGTAGCCGTACGCCATTCGCTCTGAGTTCACTGTTTCGAGCGAACCGCCGGGTAGTTGCACCTCGAGGCGCATCTTCGGTGCGGGAAAAATTAACGGTCGACTGATGGCACCGCGCAGGCTCACGAGGGCCACGAAAAGTACCGCGAGTACCACTGCGAGAGAAATCAGAATGCGGCGCATAGGGTCTATTCGCGGAAGCGCGGGTCGCGCCACAGAATTTCCCACAGGTGTGTGTCGGGGTCTTTGAAATATGCCGCGAGACCCCACGGATAAGGCACGGCCTGCCCGCACGGAGTGCCTCCGCTTTCGACTGCAGCCTTGAGACTCGCGTACGTCTGATCGCGCGTCATGACGGTACAGCTGAGCATCGAGGTGAACTTACCTGTGGTGAAATCGACTTCGGTGTCTGCGGGTTTCAGCATCTCGTTGAATTCTTCGAGCGGAATGAAAAAGACCGTCATTGCACCGACTTTAAGAGAAACCAGCTCTTCATCGCGGGTGCAGGCTTCGGCACCAAACACCGAAACGTAAAATTTATGCGTCCGTGCTAAGTCAGTGACCGGGAGCGAAAAGGCTGTCTCGAGAATTTCCATCCGCCGCCACACGGCACTGCACAGTGCATCGTGTAAACCACAGTTTGACCCAGCAGCGAAAGTTCAAAGCGAAACCTTTCCGTTCTGTTGTCCATGGGTAATCCACACGAAAAACGTGTTACTGCCTGTTTAATCTGCCGCCTTCTCCGCACATGGATGCCTCCGCTGCCCACCGACCGACATTTTCCGGCTACGAAAAATTCATCATTGCGATTCTCACGATTCTGCAATTCACGGTGATTCTCGATTTTATGGTACTCTCTCCGCTTGGCGCGATTCTGATGCCCGCGCTCAAAATTTCACCGCAGCAATTCGGCTGGGTTGTCTCTGCGTATGCATTCAGCGCAGGTGTTTCGGGGCTCACTGCGGCGGGTTTCGCCGACAAGTTCGATCGTAAAAAAATGCTGCTGGTGTTTTACATCGGCTTTTTGGGTGGTACACTGTTCTGCGGCATTGCACCCGACTATTACACTCTGCTCGCCGCGCGCATTGTCACCGGCATTTTCGGCGGTGTGATCAGCGCGATCTGTTTTGCGATTGTCACCGATCTGTTCGCGATGCAGGTCCGCGGCCGCGTCATGGGCTTTCTGCAAATGGCGTTTGCCTCAAGCCAGGTGCTCGGCATTCCGGTCGGGCTCTATGCCGCGAATAAATTTGGCTGGCATTCGCCGTTTCTGATCATTGTTGCGCTCGGTCTGCCAGTCGGATTGATTATCGTCCTGCGCGTGCGCCCTGTGGACAGTCACCTCAAACTCAGGTTGGATAAAAGTCCGCTGCATCATTTGCTCGCGACCGTGACCAACCCGCGCTATGTGCGCGGCTTCGCTGCGACGACGCTGCTCGCGACGGGAGGTTTTATGCTGATGCCTTTCGCCAGTGCATTCAGTACGGGCAACCTCGGTTTGAATACTGTCGACCTGCCGACTCTGTATATGATTACCGGCGTTACCGCGATGGTTGCGGGCCCTGTTGCGGGCCGGCTCAGCGATTCGCTCGGCAAGTATAAACTGTTTCTGATCAGTTCTGTCTTAGGTATGCTGGTGATGCTTTACTATTCGCAGCTCGGCCGCACGCCACTATGGCAGGTAGTTCTCGTATCTTCCCTGCTCTTTGCCTGCATTTCTGCGCGCATTGTGTCGGCTTCGGCCCTGATGAGCGCCGTCCCCTCGCCGCAAGACCGTGGTGCGTTCATGGGCATCAGTTCCGCGTTCCAGCAGATCTCGGGTGGCGTAGCCTCGGCGATTGCGGGGGCTATCGTCGTTAAAGCGAATTCGGGTTTTCTCGAACGCTACGATGTTCTGGGTTATGTCGTTTTCGGTGCGATGCTCGTCACCATAATCATGATGTACGCAATCCACAAAATGGTGGCCGAGGGCGACGTCCGAAGGTAATATGCAGCGCGAAAATCACCCGCGCGTCATTGCAGTCGACGCGCTGCGTGGTTTTGTGCTGCTCTTCAACTGGCCGGGTGCTCTGGCGATGGTCTGCCTCGGCTATTTGGCGACACGCGAGCATTGGCTGAACCGACTGCGCCGCTTTCAAACCGGTCCCGTCGAATGGTTGCTGCGCAGTTTTTCGCACCTGCACCTCATGCCGATTTGACTGGTGATCTGTGCCTATAGGCACAGACTACCAGTCACCACCGCCGCCCGAGTCACCGCTACCGCCAGAATCTCCGCCGCCGTCGTTGCCCCAATCGCTGCCGGAGCCTGAGGTTGTATCACCGTTGTCGTCACCGCGCCATGTGTCATCGCTGCGCGAGTCATTGGCATGGTAGGATCGGTCTTCGTGGTCAGAGAAAAATTTGTCATAAATCCAATGGCCTGCCATCGCGCCAAAAATGCCTCCCATCAGCGAAGGGAAAAATCCACCGCCGCCGAAACCGCCGGTTGCGCCCGGAGTTGTACCCGGACTCGCAGGGCTGGCATTGCGGTTCATGAAGTAGCCGATCAGGCGCACGATAAGCAGCACGACGCCGATGATAATCACCCATTTGAACCATCCGAACGAAGGCGATTCCGATCTGTTCACGGCACCTTGCTGCACGGTATGTGAATCAGCTATGATCAGAGCCGAGTTGGCATTCTTAAATGTTTCATAGATGAACTGCACCGAATCTGCCAGAGCGCCGTTGGGGTTTTTGCGCAGGTCTTTTTTCAGAATTTCAATCGTTTTCTGCACTTTGTCCCGGTTGAAGACCATACCGGTCTTGCGACCGGGAATAATTTCGAGCATGCGCGGTTGCGTGGAGATAACGATGATCATGCCGTTAAGCTTGCGCGCCATCGCGATATCGCGGCCGTATTCGGAAATACGTTTTCCGCCGAGATCATTCGTGGTGATAAAAAGCACTTCTTTCCCGGTAGATTGACGGACGTCGGCGAGCTGCTTGTTCGCTTTAGCCACGGCAGCTGCGGAAAACAGGGCAGCTCCGTCTTCCACGGCTGCCGAGAGTGCACCTGTCGCCAGTAAAGCCACAATCAGTCTTTTCATGGCGGTAAACTACAACTTACCGGTCTCGCAGGCAAGTTTTTCCAACAGGGCTCAAAAATGGCTCGCCGCGGCCGGCGATAGTGTCGCGCGCACTCTGTGCTGAAATTGAATTCGCTTCAGTGATCGTGTTTGTCGCTATGCGGCACCGGGTCGTAACCACCTTTTGCGAACGGCTGGCAGCGCAGAATGCGCCACAGCGTCAGAAAAAAAGCCCGATGCGCTGGCAGGGTCTGAAAGCATTCGACCGCATATTCAGAACAAGTTGGGTGAAATCGGCACTGGCCCCCGAGAATCGCCGCGAAGGTGTACTGGTAAAAGCGGATAAGAAAGATGCAGAATTTGCGCAGCATATCAGGTGCCTTAGCGACTCTTCTTAATTCTATCAGAAAATATTTCCACGACCTCATGGCCCTCGAGGTTATGCACTCTGCGGTTCATTGCTCGGTTTTCCTCGGCGCCTTTGTGCCCGGCAAACGCACGAGTGCCGCCCGCAGATCGGCGATGAGATCAGCAAAGGCTAAATCCACGACTTCTTTCTTCGGAATGACCGCGAGCTCGAAGCCACGCGGTTTCAACACACCTTCTTTAAGAATGGCGAACATCGCCTCGCGCAGGCGGCGCTTGATGCGGTTGCGCACGTGCGCATCGCCGAGGCGGCTGCTGACTGCAAAAACAATTTGAAAAGGCGGATTCACTGCGTTGCTGCGTTCAAAACGCAGCATCAGATTGCGGCCGAACACTTTGCCGCCACGGCTGAACAAGTGGTTAATGCGCTTTTTTGCCTTGAGACTGATGAAGTACTGGGAGCGGGGTTTGCCGGTTTGATTCGGCGGTTGAGACGATTCCGTGTGCACGGAAGCTATCGAACCGGAGCCCGTTCGGGCTCACAGTTCTTGGTAAATCAGCGCTTAACGATATCCCAGCGGCGGCGCTCGTCAGAAACGGTGAGTTTCCAGCGGCCTTTCTGGCGACGGCGGCGCAGAACATCACGGCCTGCGGCTGTTTCGTTGCGGGTGCGGAACCCGTGCGTACGATTGCGTTTTTTGTTTGCGGGCTGCCATGTCCGTTTCATGGGTGCAAACTCGGCCGCGGCGACAGGGTGTAAAGCGGAATGAGAATGGGATGCCTGACCTGGACTGAACTGCTGTCAGCTATATGGAAATCCATATAGCTGACACAACACAGGCCAAAAAGCGGCGCAAATTGCTCGACAGGGCGCCCGGCTGCGACGCGTCAGCGGTGTGGAGACTAACTATTTTGCCCTGCTGCCGCTGGTTTTTCTGGCGGCAATGGCCGGCTTTTTTGTATGGATGATTATCCGCAAAAACCGCCGGCATGGCGCAGAAGCGGGCAAGTCGGCCATCTATGCGACTAACTGCACCGGCACAGTCGGATGGATCACATATAAAGGTGTTTTTCTGCGGCTCGCGGTCTACGCGGAATTTCTCGTGGTGGCGTGTAACCGGGTGTACTACTTTCCTTTTAGCGAGATTATGCATATCGAACGGCACAATTTCCTTTTTCGCCGCGGATACCGCATTCACCATAAAAATCCGTCATACCCGCAACGCATAGAGGTCTGGCCAGAAAATCGGGATGCGTTTGAAGCCGCGATTGCCGGCAAAACGAAGATTATCTGAATCAGGAATATGGTTTACACACATGCGGCCTGCGGCGCAAGATTGCCTTCCATGATGCGACTAATGACCATTTTCGCCGTGATCTTTGCACTGATGTCTATGCCGCCTGCGCTGGCTAGCGCCCACAAGGCAGGCCTCGAGGCTCCCCGCCAGCCGCCACTGTTGGGCGTCGTGCATACTGCGGCGCCGAAGGGCGTGCTCATACAGAAGATCATGCCCGAATCGGCGGCCCAACGCGCAGGCCTCAAACCTGGGGATGTAATCCTTTCTTTTAATGGCGTTGAGATCCAGAATCCCCGGCACCTGTTCAGCGAGGTGCAGCGCTATTCGGCGGGCACCATTGTCGCGATCGATTATATGCGCGCGGGACAAAGGAAGAACCTGCAGCTTGCGCTGGGTATCCGGCTCAATACTGCGGCTCTCACGGGGGCCAAGAGCCCAGCGATCATGCTGCCACTTTATGGCAGCGATGAAAAATTTTCCAATCGTCCGGGCACGGTGTACATCATCGACTTCTGGGCGACATGGTGTGGCGCCTGCGAACCGGTGCGGCATATTCTGGAGGATTTTCAGCGGAAAAATAACCAGGCCGCGATCAAAATCATCGGCATCACCTCAGAAGATAGTGCGACTGTGAAAAAATTCTACGGGGTCAAAAATCCGCCTTATACAATTTTGCTGGATACCGCAAATGACACCAATCTGAAATTTCGCGTCGAAGGCTACCCGACGATTGCCGTGATCGACAAAAAAGGTGTGGTACGCTTTGCGGGTTTTGCTGCGGGAGGAGGTCTTGAGAAAGCGCTCGACCTCGCGGTGCGGGCGGCCGCCGAATAGCCTGATCACGCGATGCCGATTTCGCTGACTTCTCCGGTGAGACTGGCGCTGTTGGGCCTTCTGGGCCAACTGCCGGTGCAGACGCAGCAGCGCGCGCGCGAATATGAACGCGGCGGGCGCGTCGGACCACTCGACACGAGGGGCACGCGCATTTCTGCTTCGGTGATCGGCAGCGAGGAGTACCGCGCCTATATTGAGACTGCACCACTGCGCTATGGTTGCAGTTGCCCGGCCGACAAACCCTGCAAACACCTCGGCGCGCTGGTCATGGCGATACTCAAAGAAGACCCGACGCCGTCGACAACCGAAGTGAGAACACGCACAGCGCCGGGCGAAGAATACACGCTGTGCGTGCGCTTTATGGCGGGTGAACATGTTCTGCTGAACATGATTGCCCCGAGCGGAAAAATTCTGCCGCTGAAGCGGAACTTCTTTGCCTATATTAAGCCGTCGCAGCGCGATCTGTTGAATGCAATCGGTTCGTATGTTTCATACATTGCCGAACGCGGCATGCCGTTTCGCGACTTTGCGTATATTCTGCTCGAAAAGATGGCGCGCGAAGGCGGCGTGCAGTTCTATTTCGATGTAGAAGACAAGCCGTCCCGTATGGCGGGCATTGTGAAGCCAAAATCGGAAATCCACGAACTGACAGACGATAACGACGAGGCACACTATGAGAAATTCGGTTACCGCCGCGTGCGTTTCGAACGTAGTCATACGATAATCGATCCGGTTACGCAAGAGGCATTCCATTTTAATTACAATCTGTTTCATCCGATTGTAAGGCGCTCTGACGATCGTTCCTATTTTTATATAATTTCGGTTCCCGCCGACATTTCGGCACCGCCAGGGCGCTACTATCTGGAAAACATCGAGCGCATGAAGGGCAGCTCAATTCGCCGCAAATGGGAGCATGCGTTCGATACCATGGCGACCGCGGGGCCGAAGCTGATGCTGTCGGTTGCGGGTGTCGAGAATGCGAAAACCAAACGGCTCGCGATCGAAGGCAGGCTTGAATTTGCCTATGCGCGCGACAGCGCTGACCTCATCAGCCGCGACGCGGGCGGTGAAATTGCCGACGGCGCCAAGCCCATCTTTGGCATTTCGGTGAGCCAGGCGCGGCCAGCAAACAAGCCGCCCAATGAAATTGTGCAGCACAAGACGGGGGTGCTCATCAAACGGCTCGGCGAGCAGGAAGCGGCATGGCTGCGCAAAAAAATTCCGTTTAAATTCACCAGCGTCGGTCGCGTGCGCATCGCGCGTGCGCACTATGCGGAGTTCTTTGCGCTCGAAATTCCGGCTGCGAAAGAAGCGGGTTTGATCGTGCGCATACACGACAATATTCTCGGCATTCTCGCGCGGCCCACGGCCTCGCTTTCGGTCAAAGGCACCTCGGGCATCGATTGGTTCGAAGGCACGATACAGGTCGAAGGGCTCGACGCGGCGCAGATGAAAGAAGTGATTCGCGCATACCGCCAGAAAGAAGAGCTGGTGAAGCTCAAGAACGGCAACTGGCTGTCGGTGCAGGGGTCGGGCATCGCCGATGTACTGAAGTCGCTCGATCGCTTAGGCATCAGCACCACCGCCGACGGTTCGATCGGCAAGATCACCTTCGCACAGCTCGCAAGCCTCGAGGCCGAAAAAGCAACCATGCTGCGCACCGAAGAGGGTGCCAAAGTTGCGCAGGAAAAATTCCAGGATTTTCTCTCCTCGGGCCGCACAGACATGCAACCGCGCAAAACACTCAAAGCAGAACTGCGCCATTACCAGCTCGAAGGCATGCAGTTCTTGCTGCACCTGCACGCCTCGGGCACGGGTGGTATTCTCGCTGATGATATGGGCCTGGGTAAAACCGTGCAGGCGATTGCCGCGATGAATTATGTTGCGACCCTCACCGCCCGGCCCCCTCTCCCGGAGGGAGAGGGAGGGAGATTCCTCGTTGTCTGTCCCCTCGCTGCATTGAGCGTCTGGGAATCCGAAGTTGCGAAGTTTTCGCCTAACCTGAGCGTCTACCGCTGGCATAGCGCAAGTCGCTCTGAGACTGAAGCCCGCAAGTGTGACATCGTCGTCACCACATTCGCCACGTATTCGCTCGATGCGGAGAAACTGTGCGCTGTCGAATGGGATTTTGTCTTCATCGACGAAGCGCAGTTTGTCAAAAATTTTCGCAGTAAGTCGGCGCGCGCGTTGCGTAAGCTGAATGCGCGCTCGATTGTTTGTCTTACTGGAACGCCGCTCGAGAATTATCTCGAAGATTTATGGGCGCTCTTCGATCTGATCTTTCCGGGTTATCTTGGTACCGCGCAGAGCTTCAAAGATTCGTATGGCGGTCATTTGGATCTCACTGACCGCGAGGGGTTGATGCGCAAGATACAGCCCTTCATGCTCAGGCGGCGCAAGGCCGACGTGCTCAAAGAGCTGCCCGAAAAAACCGAGATGCTGGTGAAGATTCCGATGACCAGCGAGCAGGCAAAGGTCTACGAAGCGGCCCGCCTGCGCGCGTTGACCAATGTCGGCAAAAAGGGTTCGGCGCTGTTTGATCTGTTGCGCCACCTGACGAGCCTGCGCCGCATTGCATGCCACCCTTACCTTGAAGAAGAGAAGCCCGATCCGTTTCTGTCGGGCAAGTTTGAATATCTCGATAGCCAGATCGTCGAACTCTCCATCGCCTCAGAGGGAATTCTGGTCTTCAGCCAATATACATCCGTCTTGCGCGTCTTAAAACAGCTACTGGCGAAACATCATATCGAACCACTTTACCTCGATGGTAAAACGCCTGAGAAGACCCGCAAGCGTCTGGTCGAGCGCTTTCAGGCGGGCGAGGCGAAATTTTTTCTGATCAGCCTGAAGGCCGGTGGCACGGCGCTCACGCTGACGCGCGCCGACACCGTGATTCATCTCGACCCGTGGTGGAACCCCGCGGTGGAGAACCAGGCGACCGACCGCGCGCACCGTATCGGGCAGAAAAAGCATGTGATGGTCTATAAGCTGATTAGCGAGGGCACGGTCGAGGAGAAGGTACTTACGCTGCAGGCGCAAAAGCGCGAGCTGTTCAACGATCTGATCGACGATGAGCCCGCAGCGGCGAAGCGCATCACGCGCGAAGATATCGCGGGGCTCTTGGAGTAAAAACCTCGCGCGATCAGTTTTCTTGATAACTATTTCAATGACAGCGCGCAGCGACTCTGCGCCGAATGGCTTGCCGAGGCAATTTCCGGCGCCAATTGACAGTGTTTCGCTTCGCTTTGATAAAAGCTTGCCCGCTGATCGGCAACGCCCCACGCAGCGAGTATGCGTCCAGGCGTTGTTCCGGGGCTAACCCTATTTGTCGCGTGCTGCCTGCCTGGCGCAATCACGGCATTGTCATCGGCCGAAAACCGAAAGTCGCTCGCGCGCGTTGCGATTCTGACCTACGAAGACGAAACAGGGACCAGAAATTTCGGCTACATGCCAAATTCGCTGACCGAGGCGATCGACAAATCGCTGCAAAAGAAATTTGAATACATGCGCGAAGAGCCGAAAAAATCAGAAGCCGCGCGCAAGCTGATCAAAGCCAAAGGTGCGTTGACAGCGAAAGAAGCGGCGCTCTATTGTTTGCAGAACGACGTGCAGATTCTGGTTTTTGGCAGGTTCACATACGACGCCGCGAATAAACAGATCGTCGTCGCGACTTCAATTTCACTCGGCAGCGAAGAGAAATTTCGCACCCTCAATGAGCGCCGTAATCCGACCGATGCGACGATATTTTCCCTCGCGGACAAAGTTGCCGACGATATCGTCGGCGAAATGACCGCGATCGCGAAGGAACAACAGGGCACCGAGGCGAAGCAGTCGAAGGCGAGCGAGAAAATTGAACTGAAAAAGGACCTGCCGGTTACCTGGTCGCCCAAAAAATATACTGTTAATCTTGCGTTCGGTGTCATCGGTCCAAGCGGTGATCTGAAAGAGGTGTATGACGATTCGGGCACGCTGACTTTGTCGGCGAACCGGCTGATCTGGAAGGGGTTCCATGCAGGACTGTTCACACAATATTTCAAACTGAGTTCGCAGACAGGCAATGCCGGAGCTTTTTCCAGTTCACTGAGTGCGCTGCCTTTGACTGCGAACGTCGGCTATTCGCTGTTCTTCTGGTCTGATCGTTTTCGGTTGAATGCCGAACTGGGCGGCGGATATTACGGTGCGAAGTTTGAGATAAAAGCCAGCGATACGGTTGTCTACACGCGCAGCTTTTACAATCCCACGCTGCGTGTGGCTTTCTCGCTGCACTGGCTGATGTTTAGTGTGGTGTCCCTCGGCGTCGAACTCAACCACCTGCAGCTGTACGACAAGAATCAAACGACCGGCAAAGTGACGGGTCTCGTTCTCAGCGCAGGTTATGTTTTTTAGGAGGATGGACATGCGAAACTACCTTATCGGCGCCATTCTCAGCTTTCTGGCCGTGAATTGTAATAATATCGGTTTTGTCGAGAAAGCCAGGGCGGCGGCAAATAATGAGTTCGGGATCGAAGTGTACACTCTTGCTGGCTCCTCGATAGCGGATAGCGCGCTCACATCTGGCAACGTGAATTTCGGCACATCCTGCACCGGTATTTCCGGCATAAGTAAGGCAAACTGCCTGTGTCAGGCCGAAGCACCGTCGCGTGGTTTGGCAGGTACCTACCGGGCCTGGGTGTCTAGTAGTCTCGGCATTGATGCCATCTGTAATATTCAGGGCTTAGAAAACAATAGTTGTTCCGTTGCCTCAGGTCTCGGACCCTTTATTTTCAAGTCGTCAGCTGGTTACATACTTCTGGCGCAAGATTTTGCAGAACTCTCGTCAACGGGGTTCCGCGTGGCGCTATCTTCCGTATCAAAGCCTATCTGGACTGGTACCAAAAGCGACGGGCGGGCAAGCGGCAACGACTGCGGTGCGTTTACGAACACGTCCGGAAGTCCAACCACTGGGGATGAAGCGGCTTCGGGCACTGGTTTTACCACCGGCAGATCAGAAAATTGCACGGGTGTTTCAGGTACTTTTTTGTGCATGAGGCAAGCCAAATAGGGCGATGCCCGGTCGCACATTTTCCGCTTGGTATGCCGCCTAAAAAATACAAAAACCGCCGTCGCTGAATTTTTCGGAATTTTATGGGGTGTCCGGCCCTTGTCCCGCAGCGCCTGCTGGCACGCCTTTTGCTGCTGGTTATTAGCTATTTTATCGGCCCGTCAAAATGCGCGGATGATTAGCGCGGGGACAAAATGCTCGAAGTTAAATTTGGAAAAAGGAAAGTTGTTAACTATCGCGGGGCGAAGACCGTCCTCGGGGGCTTAAGCACAAAAAACAAAATCGATATTCTCATGTATGCCGGCAAAGCGATCTCGACTGTTAACGATCCCGACGTGCTTTTTCGCACGGTCATCGGTCTCTGCGCAGAAATTTTCGAATCGGATAATGTGACCGTCCGCGTGATGGAAGAAAATCTGCTCAAACCCGTCGCTTTTCTCAGACAAACAGAGCCGGAGCGGCGCCCGCTTGAATCCGGCGAGGGCTTTTCCGGCTTGATTTACAAGGAACAGAAATCGCAGCTGCTTGAAGATCTCTCGTACCATCCCGGGTACCTTGATCCGGGTGAAGAAACGCGCTGCGTCATCTGCGTACCGATCAGTGTGCGCGAAGACCATTTGGGCACGCTCTCCGTGGAGAAAAATATTTCCCATTTTTACAAAAAAGACGATTTGGAAATTCTCGAAGCCATGGCGTCGCAGATTGGCCTCGCGCTGTTAAATGCGCGTCTGTTCATGGAGATGCGCTCGGCCCAAAAGGCACAGGATCGTCTCAACAAGCAATTGCAATTTGATCTCAAAATCGGCCGCACGGTACAGTCACAGATTATTCCGGAGACGATGACCTCTTATCGTGCACTCGATATCCGCTACCTATACGAACCGATGGTAGAAGTGAGTGGCGATTATTTCGATGTTTTTCGCACAAAAAATAACCTCACCGTGCTTCTGGCCGACGTTTCAGGTCACGGTGTGCCTGCAGCGCTGATCACGATGGCGCTCCATTACCATTTTCGACTGCTGGCGGGACAGGGGTTGAGTCTGCTCGAATTGCTCCAAAACCTGAGCTCGCAGATGAAATCCATTCTTCCCTCAGGCATCTATTTTACGGCGCAGCTGTTACGCATACACAACGATTACAGTTTTAGTTTTGTGAATGCCGGACATCCCAAAATGTTGCATTTTTCAGCGCATAAAAATGAGCTGCTGCATGAGTATGATACCGAGGGCCTGCCGATCGGTATCGGCAATTTCAGTATCGATGACTATGGCGAAGCATCGGGGAAAATCCGGCCGGGCGAAACGTTAGTACTCCTTACCGATGGCTTCCATGAGCAGCATAATTCAGCGCATCAACAGGCTGGCAGTGAACTGGTTCAGAAATGGTTCAGCGAAGCACTGGAGAATATCGCGACCAGTAAAGAAACGCTGACAAAGAAATATAATGACTTTAAGCAGGATTTAGCGAATGAGGATGATCTGACCTTTATTACCTTGCATTATAACCTCGAACATTTGGGTGCAGAATCGTTAGTCCATCAGGCGCGGGGAAAACTGCGCCTCAGCGACTACCAGGCAGCGCAACTGCTTGTCGATCAGGCGCTGAAGCTCAGACCGAATAACCGTGAGGCGCTGATTTTGTCAGGCAAGCTTGCGCTGCTCGCGCGCGACTACAAAACTGCCGCAGAGCTCTTGTCGCGCGTCGTTGAGCTGGACGAAGACGCGGAAATAAAAATTCTCCTGCTTGCCGGACATGCAAATCTGAAATCAGGCAATATTTCCAGCGCCAAACGTTACCTGAAGCTGATACTGGCAACGGAACCCAACCATGTGCGCGCAGCGCTGTTGCTCACGCGCTGTTATGTGCAGAGCCGTGAAATCGAGAAGGCGCTGCGTACGCTGAATTCAGCGCTCAAATATTCACCTCACGAAACCAAACTTCTGCAATCTTTTGAATATATAAATCGGCTGCGCGGAAGCGAACCGGTTAAGATGGCCAAAAGCCAACGAGGTGCTGCATGAAAATCAGAGTGGGATTAGTCCTTTTGCTTTCAGTCGTATTCTCTTTTGCAACGGCCGCTGTGACGGCCGCGGAGCCCGCCAGGCCTGCGTTTGACGCCGAAGCTGCGCTAAAGACGCTGCGCGCGGAGACAGATATGGTCTGGGTCTGCGTCACGGCATTTCTGGTGTTTTTTATGCAGGCAGGCTTTGCCTACGTTGAGGCCGGGTTTACGCGCGCAAAAAATGCCGTGAATATTCTCATGAAAAATATTTCCGATTTTCTGATCGGGTCGCTGGCGTTCTGGGCTTTCGGTTTTTCCATTATGTTTGGGCCGCACATCATCAGGAGTTTTGGTATCGGGGAATTATCTTTTTTTGACAAGCTGGTTGAAGATAAGGACGGCAAACCTATTGCTTTTAATTACGGCTTTCTGCTTTTCCAGATGTGTTTTGCCGGCACGGCGGCGACGATTGTTTCAGGAGCGATGGCCGAGCGGACAAAATTCCATGCCTATTTGCTCTTCTCTTTAGTCTGCAGCGGTATCATCTATCCGGTTTTCGGTTCACTGGTTTGGTCGAACCTGTTCGACGCCAACAACGTGGGCTATCTCGCCAAACTTAATTTCATCGATTTTGCGGGGTCAACCGTCGTGCATTCCGTCGGCGGCTGGATCGGCCTTGCCGGCGCCATCATGCTGGGGCCGCGCATCGGCAAATTCGGGCGCGAAGGTATGGTCAATCCGATACTCGGGCACAATATGAGCATTTCAGTGCTTGGCATGTTTATTCTCTGGTTTGGCTGGTTCGGTTTTAACCCCGGTTCGACCGGTGTGATTAAAGACGGCAGTTTTGCGATCATCGCTTTCACCACCAACATGGCAGCCGTCGCCGGCGGTTCGGCTGCGATGCTTACTTCGTGGATTTTTTTCCGTCGGCCAGATATCAGCATGGTCGTCAATGGTGTGTTGGGTGGGCTCGTGGCGATTACGGCACCGTGCAATAACGTCAGCGGTGTTTCCGCTGTTGCCATCGGTGCCACAGCGGGCGTGGTGGTGGTGTTCAGCGTCATACTTCTGGATAAACTGCACATCGACGACCCCGTTGGGGCAGTTTCGGTGCACGGTGTCTGCGGCCTATGGGGCACGCTTTCGGTCGGATTATTTGCCAGCCCATTATACGGCGGCGGCTCAGCGACGGGTCTTTTCTACGGCGGTGGCTTCAAACAACTGGGTGTTCAGGCATTGGGCGCAGGTATGGCGTTTGTCTGGGCATTGGGAGCAGGGCTGGTGTTGTTCTACCTGATGAAAATTACCATCGGCCTCAGGGTTTCAGACCATGAGGAATTTGAAGGCCTCGATATCCTCGAGCACGGTATTCAGGCTTATCCCGACGATACGACGCTGTGATCGCCCGCCAGGTCGATACGCAAAATAGGCTATTGCGCTTTCTTCCTGTAATACGTCCCAAACACGTAGTCCCACAGCGGCGAGGTGAAACCATAGTTTGAATCGTGGTCTTTGTGGTGGTGTACCATGTGCTTCTTTTTCAGAATTTTGAATAACTTGTTATCAAACACGAAGAAGTGCGTGGCAAAATGCAGAAAATCGTAAACTATGTAGCTCGATACAAATCCGACAAAGAACGGCAGGCCATTGAGACCCAGCGCCGCTTTAGCGGCGAAATAGACACCAATTGCCAGCGGCACGCTCACGGCTGGTGGCATAACGAGGCGCGTAGCGTCGTTCATCGCGTCGTGGTGAATGCCGTGCGAATAAAAGTAGAGCTTGCGGAAGAATTCATTCGTCATCGGCGGATGGAACACAAAACGATGCAGTGTGTATTCGGTGATCGTCCAGAATGCGATACCAATAACCGCATAGATTGCAAAATCAGCGATGCCGATGCGGTAAAAATAAAAAGACGCAAATGCGCAGAACAGAATCACGGGAATAAAAATCGCAAACGGCACTATCGGGTGCACATAAGAGAACTGCTCCATAAAATCGCTTTTGAACATGCGGATGCGGTATTGACCGCTGCGCGCCACAGCTTCTTTTATCGTTAAACTTTCTTTTGCCATCAAGACCTCTGTGTCATGCTCTGTTTCCCGCGTGGCGGCCAAACCGTTCGCGCAGGCTCTTCTCTCCGTTCACGCATATTGCGTGGTTGAGAAAAACAGGCTTAAACTGCACTTAACGAGGTTGAGAGGTCGCGTAAAGCCCAATTCGGTTTGAGCTCGCCCGATCGGCAGGTCGACTTTGCGCTCATAGAACCGGCAAAATATTTGGCGATTTACGGGTAACGGTGGATTTTTGACCCTTACCAAAATTACTATACGGAGTTGTATATATGAAATCCGCGCTTTACCTGATCCCGCTTCTGCTGTTCTTGACGGCGAATTCCATCATGCCGCTGGCTGATCGTTTGGCTGCCGATGAGGCCACTGCGGTTTATCGCACTGGAAAAATAGATCCGTTTATACTCAAAGTGCCCGCGCGTATACAATCCGCACTGTCAAAAAACTCAGCCGATAGTGTGAAAGACCTCGCACAATTTCTCGCGACGGGCGCCGAAAATGATTTTGCGAAAGTGAAGCGCATCCACGACTGGATCACAGAAAATATTGCGTACGATACCGATGGGTTTTACGGCGACGGTCGCGCAAGCGATCCGCTAAAAGAACGGCGTGCAACCTGCGGCGGTTTTGCCGGTTTGTTCCTTGAGCTGGCAAAACACGCCGGCATCAAAGCTGTCTCTATCACGGGAAGATCGCGCAGCACATTCGACGGCAAAACCAATGCGATGGCCTCGCATGTCTGGAACGCAGTCGAGATCGGCGGAAAATGGTACATCGTCGATACAACGCACGACGATCGTTTCGGTTTTAACAAAGGCGCATTCGGTAAAAAAACGGCTTACCGAGACACGCAGCTGTTTATTTCACCGGCCGCTAAAATCATAGAAAATTTCCCTGACGAAGAGCGCTACCAGTTTCTGCCACGGCCTAAATCCTTTGTCGAGTTTCATGCGCATCCGCATATCAATATGAACTTTCTGCGGCACGGCGTCGCCTTTGCCGATGGTCTGCCGGGTGGGATTTCCAAAGAAAATCTGCCCGCGCGTGGCAGCCGCTACTTTACCGTTACGGATTTTCTGCACCCCGGCGCGGGCATTGCGACGATGCGGCTGCACGCTCCTGCGGGAGTATCGCTGTTTGCGCGCGTTACCTCAGCAACGGGAAAATCCTACGACGCGCACGCGCTCTGCGTGAATAACGGCAATGCGTCAGAGTGCAGTTTTTCTGCACCCGACAACGGTGAATACAAAGCGTACATCAGCGCCCGCGAAAGAGGGCGC
>CAYHJO010000033.1:0-22554 GCA_964356715.1 uncultured Turneriella sp.
AAATCGATGTAATCGAGTCCGAGTCGCGCAAGGCTTTCGTCGAAGGCCGTTTGCGCCTTGGGCTGATCTGAATTCCACAACTTGGTGGTGACAAAAATCTGTTCGCGCGGAACACCGCTGTCTTTGATCGCACGACCGACGTCTTCTTCGTTGCCGTAAATACGCGCAGTATCGATGTGGCGATAGCCTGTCTCGAGCGCCGCACGCACCGCGCTGTAACACTCACCCTCGCCGGCTTTCCAGACACCGAGGCCCAACGGGGGGATTTTGCGGCCGTCGTTCAGTTCAATCTTATCTAAGGCGCTCACTTTGCCCACGAATTATGGTTCGACAGGCTCACCACAAGATTTCCGGGCTAAGAGAGCAAGCGATTTACAGCCTGTCGCGCTGGCCGGTTTCTCCGCCATGGTTCGACAAGACACCGAAGACGGAGAGGCGAAACGCCTCACACCACAGGTTACATACGATATCGCAGTGCTCGCGGGCGACTATATCGGCCCCGAGGTCATGAAATCGGCACTTGAAGTGCTCGGCAAGGTCGCAGACAACAATGCGCAGTTTAACTTTAAAGAGGCGCTGGTCGGCGGCTCGGCGATTGACGCGACCGGCAAAGCGCTGCCACCCGAAACGCTGAAAACCGCCGAAGGCGCACATGCCATTCTGTTCGGCTCGGTCGGTGGCCCGAAATGGGAACACCTGCCGCCGGCGGAACAACCTGAGCGCGCGTCATTACTGCCTCTGCGCAAACATTTCGCGCTCTACGCGAACCTGCGCCCAGCCATCATCTACAAAGAGCTGAAAGAAGCTTCGCCGCTCAGAGCAGACATCGTCGGCGACGGTCTCGACGTGCTGATTTTACGCGAACTCACGGGGGATGTCTACTTCGGCGAACCGAAAATCCGCCGCGGCGAGGGTGCCAACGAAGAAGCCCTCGACACAATGATCTACAAGAGATTTGAAATCGAACGCATAGCACACCTCGCCTTTCAATCCGCACGGCTGCGCCGCAAGATTGTGCACTCTATCGATAAAGCCAACGTGCTCACCAGCATGGTGTTCTGGCGCGAAGTGGTCACCGAAGTCGGTAAACAATACGGCGATGTAAAACTCAGCCACATGTACGTCGACAATGCCTCAATGCAGCTGATCCGCTGGCCGGGACAGTTTGACGTCGTGCTCTGCCCGAACATGTTTGGCGATATTTTGTCTGACGAAGCAAGCCAGATCACAGGCTCGATCGGTATGCTCGCGTCTGCATCGTTGGGAGAATCAGGAAAGTGGAGTCGCGACGGTCTGCAGTTTGGCCTCTACGAACCCGCCGGCGGCACCGCACCCGACATTGCGGGCAAAGGTGTGGCAAACCCGATCGCACAGATTCTTTCGGCGGCGCTGCTGCTAAGATACTCGCTCAAACTCGAAGAGAAAGCAGCGCGGATTGAGAACGCGGTGAAAGCGGCAATCGCCGCGGGCGCGCGTACGCGCGATCTGACCAATGAATCCAAGGCGGCTATTTCGACCGCAGAAATGACGCAGGAAATCGTCAAACGGCTCTGAGTTTCTGTTTGACGCGGCAGTCGTCGGGGTGCTGTTTTGGCAATCGAAACGAAACCTGAAATTCTGTCGTTAACCGAAGAGGAACTGACGGAACTTCTTGTGGCCGACGGCCACAAGAAGTTCCGTGCACAACAGGTCTTTCAATGGCTGCACCTGAAACAGGTGTTCGATGTGCGCAAGATGACCAACCTGAAAGCCGACTTTCAGGACTACCTCACGGAAAGATTTACCTTTCCCGACTTTAAGGTTTTGCACGAGACTAAATCCGCCGCTGACGAGACAGCCAAATACCTCTTTGAATTTGGCGGCAAACAGGTCGAGAGTGTCTGGCTGCCGTACGAGAACCGGCAGTCGATCTGCATTTCCGTACAATCGGGCTGTTCGCTCAACTGCAGCTTCTGCGCCACCGGAAAAATACAGTTCAAAGGCAACCTCACCGCCGGGCAGATGCTGTCGCAGGTTTATGGCATGCAACAGATCTACGACCGCCGCATTACGAATGTCGTTTTTATGGGCATGGGTGAGCCCTTTTACAATTATGATAACTCGATACGCGCGGCAGATCTGATAGCACACCAGCACGGTATGAACATATCGCGCCGCCGCATTACACTGAGCACTTCGGGCGTTCTGCCCGGCATCAAACGTTTTGTCGAAGAAAAACAACCTTACCGGCTGGCGCTGTCGCTGCACGCAGTTTTCGCCGCGAAACGCCGCGAAATAATGGACATCGAAGAGAAATTTTCCTTTGAAGAAGTGCTTGAGTACCTGCGCGAACACCGCGGCGAAATGCAGCAGGGGCAGCTCATGTTTGAATACATCATGATCGACGGTATGAATATATTCCCCGACGACGCCAGGGAGCTCGCGCGCTGGGCTAAGTTGCTCAGAGCCAAGGTGAATTTGATTCCCATGAATACCTCCTTCAACGGCATGCACCGTCCCTCGGACGAAAAAATCTATGATTTCTGGCGGCAGCTTGTCGGGCGTGATGTGGTAGCAGTCAACCGGAAATCCCCGGCTAAAGATATTGCCGGCGCATGCGGCATGCTGGCCGGTCAACAACAGTAGTTTGTTATGGCGGATGCTGAGAACGAAAATTCTACCGACGGCGGCGAAGAACAAATCGGCGAGGGCGAAATCGCTGCAAATTCTTCGGGTTTTAAGTTTACCTCATTCCGTGATTTTCTGAAATTTGGCGAATATGTAGGCGAAGGCCTGCAGATCGAATTCGGCGCGCCGGTGCTAGATACCGCGGGTGCTGTGCTGGTGCAAAAAGGCGTTCACTTCCGCCCCGGGTTGATCAAAAATCTCTGGCAATTTTTCAATCAGGGTAATCTCAATGAAAATATCGTAATCGCCGACACGAAACAACTGCACGCGGCGCTGCGCGACAGAATCTGCCGGCAGCTGTTCCGCTGTCTCGAAACGGGTCGCTTTCACGTCGCGCAGGCGTTAGCCGACGCGTCGGCAGTAAACATCAAGGCTGTCACGGCAAACATCATACAGCGGCACGATGTGCTGCCTTTTTTTCTGAAGCTCGACCAGATGCAAGAGCCCTTGCTGCCGCACCTCGGCGAAGTCGCGCTTGTCGCCGGCGGTTTTGCCGAGCAATACTGTCGTGCGGCGGGCAACGGCAAGGCTACCCGCGAGATTGTGCGCACTGCAATATTTGCCGGTCTGCTGCACGACATTTCTCTGTGCGACGACGACGATTTCCTGGTAAAAGATATCGAAAAAATCCGCGAGAGCAACCACGAAAAGCAAAGTGCTGAAACCGCTAAACGGCTGCTTCCGGCAATCGCGGCATCCATAACCGACATTATCGAACACCACCACCGCGACGACACGCCGTTTGATCCTGACGGCGAAGGCCCCCTGCCGCTGCAGAATATCGCCGGTGAAGCGCTGGCAATGAGCGAGTACATATTCGTACAATTGCGCTCACAATACCGCAAAGACGAGACGATGAATTCGGCCGAACTGCTGTTCTATGATCTTGGCCGCGCATTCGGGCAGGGCAAATTCCACCCGCAATTCCGCAAAATCACTTCGCGCTTGTGGGAAAATTTGTTTGCAACGCTCTATTACGGTTATGAAATCGGCAAAGTGGAAAGCCGCTGTCCGCATAAACCCTCGGCCATTGCCTACCCGACACCCCGGTGCACACAGATTATGTGCCATGCGCACGTCACATCGTGTCCCAACTACGACCGGCATCTGCCGCTGGAACTGCTGCATGCCGTGCGAATTCCCGGCAGGCAGGGAGCAATGATTGCGCCGGGCAAATACGCCAAGTGTAAGCTGGCTGCAGAATTACCCAAAGAGATCTCACGCCATTCGGGCGCCGAAGCCTGGCTCAGCAAGGGCCAGGCAAAAAAATCTGAAGATTAAGCCAGCCGCGCTTTGAGCTTGAGGTACGGACCGCCGTCGGTAACCTTCACCCATTCTTTGTAGCCTTTGCCGCACATACCCAGACCGTTGATCTGCAATCCTTCGGAAATCATCGAAATGGACTGCAATATTTCAGGCACGTAACCTGTGACGATGACCGGGGAAAAATATTCATCGGTCAGTCTGCCGCCGGAAATGCGGCGCGCGACGAGCGCTTCGAGCTGAATTCCCCAGCTTTTGGGATCTTCCATGCCATTGGTGGCGCGATCGACAAAAAAACCTTCGGGGATCGAACGGATCATTTTTTCGAGCTTGTCTTCGCCTGGCATGAAAAAGGTGTTCGTCATACGTGAGTAAATCTTGTGGTCGAAGCTCTCGCGCCGGCCGTTCGGCGAACGCTTATAGTTCATGCGCGAGGCGCTGGCGTGATCGGTCATCGGCTGATGCAAAATGCCGTTTTCCACAACGCGTGTTTCTGAAGCAGGCATGCCTTCATGGTCAAAAAAATAGCTGGCCGCTGCCTTGGGCAGGTCCGGCGAATCATAGAGCCGTACTTTGGGTGCCGCAACAAATTTACCCAGATATTCGGTACCTCTGGCCCTGCCTTTCTGCATTGTGTCGGCTTCGGTGCCGTGGCCAAAGGCCTCGTGCGCCAGCATACCGGAAAGCGACGGCGTAAAAATGCAATCGTACACGCCCGGTTCGAGCCGTGGCGCTCCGAGTATTTTCTCGCCGTCGGCGAGCATGCCGTCAATCAGCTGCAGATTTTCGCCCATGAGTTCCCACGACCCCTGCTGGCTAAAACCGTCGTAAATTTGCGCCGTTGCATTTGTTGCGTCGTCTTTGAGCACGGCGGAATAAATAGCCTCGAAACGCGGCAGGTATTGTTCGAGCGATTTCTTTCCGCTGACATAAATTTCCCGGGTATTCGTCTGTTTGTAGCGTGCCGACGCCATCGCCACCAGCTTCTTGCGCGCTTTGATCTCACGCGCCATGCGCGCGGCAAACGCAGCCTTATCGGCCTCAGACAGTGAGTCAGACACAGCGGACCCCGAATTCAGCCGCAGCGGCGTCTCCGGAACCATTTTCAGGCTGCCCACCGCGCTGCTTCTTCGGAGTGTTGCTTCGAGTCCACGAATTGTACGCAGCACGTCCCTGCCGGTATTTACGACCGAAGACCCTTCGTACATAAGGCCGTTGTGGAGCACACTGACCACGATACCCCGCTGCGCACTCAGCGGTTCGACGAAAGTCTGGTTGAGGTTACTGCTGACCGTCAGCCCTGAGGTTTCAATGAACAGCGCCCGGGCAAAATCATACCGCGCTGCCAGTGGCAAAATCTGCGCTTCAAGGTACTCCCGCGTAATCGCGCCGCGCATCACTTGAGCGCGGCAAATTTCTGGTCAACGAGCTGCTGCATCTTCTGCGCTTGCGCCGGCGTCAGATTATTCTTTTTGCCGATTGCGCCGTTGTCGATTTCCGAATGGTTATGCGCGACCGGCAATCCTGCTTTTTTGAAGTCAGCGACAAGCAGCTTGACTGCCTTGTCTCCGCGGTAGTACATCAGGTAATCTTCATCGTTTATCTCTTCTTTGCCGGTCGCCATATTCTTATAAGCGATTTTTCCTTCGCAGTGGCATGTGCCGGTTGTGCCGCCCTCAGTGAATGTGAAAAACTTTGTGCCACGAACGCCCGCGACCGTGGTCGGTGTGCGCAGAGAAAATTTGCCGGATGCGCCCAGCTTGGAAACAGAAGTCCACGCGTTGCCGTTCTGCAGATATACCTGCTTGTCTTCGCCTCCGCGCTCGTAGATAAACCGTGTGCTGTGCTGGATTTCCATCTTTGCGCCGGTCACCTCAAAGATCACGGTGCTCGCTTCGGCTGTGACAATCGCATCGCCGGCAAAAACTTTTTCGCCCTGCCGGGCGGGGCGCGTCTTTTTTGAACCATCGGTTTCAATATGTTCGATGATTGCCGAACCTTTAACAAAGGCTATCACGCCGTCGGTGACCTCCGGCGCTTTGCTGCAGGCAATAATGCCCGCAGCCACGAGTATGATGATCAGCTTTTTCATAAATCCGAATAGTTAAATCCACCCGCATGTCAAGCTTTTCATTTGTAATTGTTCGCCGTGCTCAGCACGGCAAACAATTACAAAACCTTGTAGATACTTTCAGGAATCAGATTTAACCGGGATGTAACAACCTCGGGCAACTTTGGCATTGTATTTTCTGTCCACAGCCATGGCCCGAGCACGTTGATGATCGGCGCCTTCTCGCCTTTGAGTGCCAGCTTGAAGCCATTCGTGATATCATCGGGCAGCGTTGGGCGAAACGCCACACCGCCCGAATGCTCACGGTAAGTTTCTTCTTCAGAGCGGTAGTTCTTGTCGTAAAAGAAGTCGGTGAACTTCATACCCGAAGCCTTCCATTCGGCCCGCCAGTCGGGCTGGAAATCTTTTTCGCGCGTGAAACGGCGTTGCGCCAGCAACGCGATACCGCGCACCGAATTACTGAAGAACATGCCGATGCGTATAATTTGCAGCTTTTCGGGGTTGCGGATGGCAAGCTCTTCCATGGCAATTTTCGTGAAGGTCATCGCGCCGTAAATTTTCATGAGCGCCGGAAGCGCCATAAAACCCGAAAGCGCAATCGTCCGCTTTGGCTTAAGCGCTTTGCAGAGCTCAAGGTAGGGAATAACCGAATAGGCCAGGCTCGGCGGCACCATCTCTGCCTTTGATTCAGAGACATCCATTCCCACCGATCCGCGCGCGGGAATGTAGATAATGAAGTCGAGCGGTTTCGATGTCAGCTCTTTATCAGCCAACATCTTCTGCGTCGCGTCTGCGTTTTCAAGGTCGATGCCATGAATGGTATGCGCGGCTCCGACGATGTCCTGATGACGGCTGGTGGTGGTGATAATTTCAGCTCCCATCTCGCTCGCGGCCTTGATGGCCGCGCCGCCCGAAACGCTGCTGGCACCGACGATGAAAACGCGCATTAGTTTGCCCCCATCACGCCGAACTGCCGGCGCAGCTTCAAGTGCTCGGGATCATGCTCCTGCCAGTAAGCGCTGCGCAATGTTTTCCTGAGGCGTGCCGTGGTAGTGAGTTTCTTCGGATTTTTGAATCCGTCCATATAGGTCTCCTGAAATTCGAGAATTTTGTGGGGAAAGGAATTTTCAAAAACAAATGTAATCCTGCGTTCGTCCGGCAATCCTGCGTCGTAGAGCAGCGAATATTCGCTCTGTCTGAGAGCGCCGTACGCCTGCAACTCTGCGACGGCCCGCTCGGCGGCCAGCTTGCGGTGGCGCAGACGCGAAGACACCATCGAAGGAATAACCTGCAAACGGCCGACAGGTAGATTCTGCGGAGCCATTCGGATGCGCTGCCAGATTTCATCTTCCGAAACACCCGCGGGCACGGAAAAATCCTCATCGCCCGACTCTTCAAAATACGATCTGCCCTGCGCGGCATAACCGTCTTTTCTGAGATTGAGCTGCAACCAGGCGTGGCCGCACCAGTCGACCGCCGAGCCCGTGACTTTTAACGCCTGCGGAAAAGCCGCAGTATCGATTGGCTTGAAACTCGTCGTCGTGATGGCGTAATCGTAAATTCCCGTCGCAAAACGCCGCATCAGTTGCGCTTTGAGTACGACAGTATCGGCAGCGCCGGGGGATCGATCAGCCTTCACCTGTCTGTCGCTGCGAAAGGGTTCGGCAACGACAATCGCCAGCAACTCGCCGCGGTACAGATTGCCATAACGAGCCTGTGTCAGCTCGTAGCGCGAAAGTTCCGCGACTCCACCATTCCAATAGGCGGTAAATTCCGGCGCGGGCGCAAGGGCCGGGCCGCCAGGCAATGACGACTGCGGTGATTTCCCGCATGCCACGCTGAGCATCCACACCAGGGGCAGACACACTTTCATCTTCATGATGCCTCCTCGTATTGTTTCCTGAAGCGAGTCACGACGGGTTGCATAGCCGCGGCGATATCTGTCACGTGCGGCGTTGTCAGCATACACCACGCCAGCTCGCGCCGGTGCCACAGCCAGACTGAGCGGCCACTGGCAGCGAACCGCGCCTGCGCTTTCTGTTCACCGGACTGTGGTCTTTCCGCAATGACCTTCATTGCTTTTTTTTGCGCTGATTCCATGTCAGGAAAACTGCGGGTCTCGCAGACAAACGTATGCGTGCTGTGCTTTGCGCCGCCCAGTACGAAGCGGTACTCGCGCAGCGGGACAATATCGTTTTCGAAGGCTTCATGGGTGTCAGTCCTCGTAATCTGCTTCGCGCCATCGGGCAACAGCTCGAATTTTTTCCGGCAGGCCGCGCAGGTCAGAAGAACTGCCAGCAGAACAGCCGTGCGCAACGAGACCACTATTTCTTCACAACATCACGATAGTCGGGAATGGTGGCAACAACCGAACCATCCGCCATGATCTTCGAAGAACCCGCGGCCAGTGGAATCTGGTATTTCTTCAGAAAAAAGTCAAAGTCGTTTTTCTGCGACATGTCGACCATCTGCAACCGCGCGTCGACCATCATGAGTTTGCCGAATTTAACATCTCCCTGATAGAGATAAAGATAGTTTTTCACATTATTTACGGGCAGCGGCGGAAAATTCACTTTCGTTTTGCTGGAAAAGAAAAGCTGCAGCCCGTCATTTTGAATGCGCATGTCGCTGATAAATCCGCCGATCTGCGGTGGCGGAAAAATTTTGAACGGTTCGACAATGATCTTATTACCGCGCATGGTGATGCCACGGCCCGATGGCACCGGCAGCATCTTTTCCATATTGAGACCGATCGTATCGAGCAGAGTTTTGGTATAAGGATTGCCCAAAGATTTGATGCGCTCGGCTTCAATGATCATCAGCGTTTTTTCCCGGTCTAAATACATTTTGCCGACCATTTCAAAGCTCAGCCACACCACCAGCTTCATGTCGCCGCTGAGCCGCAGTTTCTTGACCATTTTGCCGTTCTCTTCGTCGTCAAAAAACTGCATCTTCATGTTTTTGAGCGGAGAACCATCGTAGTTGAATACCAGATTATTGAAGATATACTCCATGATTTCGGTTTTCACGAACGCTTCGCCGGAGAGGATATCAATTTTGAACGAATTAACATCGTCAAAATTGACTATGCCGTGCCTGGCTTTGGGGATCGCTTCTCCGATCAGTTCTTTAACTTCCATATGGATCTCATCTGTCAGGCGGAAATGCAGGTTAGCCAGTTTCATATACGTGCCCGTACGGGACTTCGTTCTGAAACCCTTGCTGTCGCCGCCGAGATCCATCGGCTTATGGTCGAGTTTATAGTGCGAAAGTATGATTTTGATCGCGAAAACACCAAGCACAGTGGCGACCGCCATGATGATACTGAGATGGATCAGTTTGCCGATCAGCAGCTTTCGGCGCTCTTTTTTGCTCAGGCCGTGTGCCGCCGGTCGTTCAGGCGCAGTTTGTTCCATGGCGCACGGTTTTTTCTTTGACGCGTGTGTCAAATTTATTACCTGTGATCTGCGCTGTCTCGGCTCAACCCGGGGAATATTCACCCGGCAAAGGAACCCTATGAACACACGAAAAGAGCACCTGTATATTATTTTGGCAGGATTTTTTGTGGCCAATGCGATTCTCGCCGAAATGGTCGGCGGCAAAATTTTCACCTTTGACATTCCTGGCATGCTGTTCTGGGAAAAAACCACGGCCAATCTCTCCGTCGGCGTCCTTGTGTGGCCGGTAGTATTTGTCATGACGGATATCATCAACGAATATTATGGCATCGCTGGAGTGCGCCGCCTGACACTGCTCACCATTGTGCTCATTTCATATGTTTTTGTCGCACTCTATTTCATGGGTTTAACGCGTGCGGCGTCGTTTTCGGCGATCAACGACGATAACTTCAACGTGGTGTTCGGTACATCGCAGAGCATCATCATCGGTTCGCTCATCGCTTTCGCTATCGGCCAGTTTCTGGACTTTTTTATTTTTCATCAGCTGAAAATGCGCACCGGGAATTCGCATCTTTGGCTCAGGGCAACTGGCAGCACCGTGTTCAGCCAGCTCGTCGACACATTTGTCGTGCTTTACATTGCATTTGTAATTCCCGGCAAATGGACGCACGCGGAATTTCTGAAGGTGGCAAGCGCCAATTATTTTTACAAGTTGCTGATCGCAGTCTCCGCCACGCCAGTCATCTACCTGCTGCATTCGATCATCGAACGCTACCTCGGGCGCGAGCACCGTGCTCACAAAGACGGCATCCATGCCGGCTCGCAACTCGATGCGTCCGTGCATCCGGCTCACAAAGACGGCATCCGTGCCAGCTCGCAACTTGATGCGTCCGTGCACAACGAACCATGAAGTGGCTGTGCGTCGCACACGAAAAAGAACTTCCTGATCTCGCTGCGCTGGCGTGTCCCGGCTGGCGCGCGCATGCCGTCGGCGTCGGCCAGTTCCATTCGCTTGCGCGCTTCGGCGAACTTCTGGCAACAGAGAAGCCTTCGGCGGTAATTCTCGCCGGCAGCTGCGGCTCTGTTGAAAAGGCGGATATCCTGCAGCTCTGCCTCTGCCACCATTTTGCTTTCCCTGCCGTACCGAACGAAGAACTACCGGAGTTCCTGGAGCAGAGTTTCTCCACCCACCCCGCATGCGAGGCCGCTGGTCTGATGCCGGCGACGGTGCTGCAAAATTATGGCGTGAGCCTCGACGCCGAAAAATTTCTGGCGGGCAGCAAAAAAATCCCCGCGGACTTTCCACGCCGCCTGGTGGAAAACATGGAAGCGGCGTCACTCGCGCTCGCGTGCAAACGCCGGTCGATTCCATTTTCGGCACTGCTCTGCGTCACGAATGAAATCGGCCCCGACGCACGCGCGCAGTGGAGAAAGAATTTTCCCAGCGCAGGCGTAAAACTCGCTCGGGCATTTTCTTCTTTGGCTGCGCCTTAATGCGGCGGCCCGTGGCCTAACCGGCTTTGGTTTTCGTAAAGGAGAAGGCGTACGATCCTTTTTCGTTAGCGCTGATGCGCATGAATGGCGAAAGATCGAGGAAAGTTTTTTTTACCGGGGAATAGAAAACGCAGCGACCCACGAGGTACGAAGTCTTCTCGAGCAACTCCGTGTAGTTCATCGCATTTGCCTGCGTCGGCAGCAGAATGTCGCGGTGCGTATGGTGGCGTTCGACGCCCTGATAACTCAGCTGGCGGTGGCCAGGTTCGACGATCAGGTAAAAGCCGTAGTGGCGCAGAAAATCCAGATCGATGAGTAAAGCTTCGAGCAGATATTGCACTGTTATCGTATAGGTTTCATAGTCGCTTTCTTTGACGCTGCCCGTGCGGTATTTGCGCCGCAGCGCGGCAATTTTTTCGAGGTTTTCCTTGTGTATATAGAGCGTTTCCAGCAGATTGATCGCCAGCGGATGTGCTTTGATTGCACGTATCGCGCCCAGCGCCGAAAACAGTGAGACAAGGGATTTTTCGACGTTGGGAAATGGAAACGCGATCGGTTTGGGAAAATTGAAGATCCGGTAATTGGCCAGTACCAACCCCGTCAGGAAAAATACGCATTGCGAAAACAGGTAAAACAATGTTTTGAGAATTTCATCCCCGGCGACCTCGACGCGCTCGCTCTGAGAGAAAAAAACTTTGTTGAATTTCTCAAACGCCTCGGCGATCGGAAATGGATAATGCGTAATGACATCGTCGGCCTCAAGCATGTTGCGCGTCACATCCGGCAGAAGCGATTCAGCGCGAAACACCGACTGCATCGGGTTCCCCATCAGCAGATAGGACGCCCAGGTGAGATCATTGAGCGAAAAGTGTTCGCGCGCGTATGAGCGGCTTTGCTGCAACGATTCTCCCAGCGATTTTCCCTGAAAAATATGGTCGTAGAACTGAGTCGTAAATTCGAGAGTCGGCTGCCGGTCGGGCAGTTCCCAGTTGGTGCCGACATAACTGGTTCTGCCCGCGCGAATAAACGCGGCCGCAAACTGCGCATACCACGACGCATCGTTGATATGCTGGTCGGGACGCGCGCTGAGACACGAATTACAGAAAATCAGTTTCGGCTGCGCGCCGCTCATTTTGAACTCGCGCGCGTAAAGAATCTTGCCGTCGGCGAGAAGCCAGCCGTTTTCATCGGGATTTCCGCTGTAATGCAGGTGCCCCGCGTAGTGGATAATATCTTTGTCGAGAATCGAATTGAGGATATTGAGTTTTGTGACGGTTTTTCCGCCAATGAGCGTCAGATTTATTTTTTTAGGCGATACAAATGCGCCAAGATGCTCAAACAACAGCTCTCCCTCGCGGCGGGCCCAGTCGAGATCTTCACGCGGGTCGGCAATAATCAGCATGTTGATAATCTCGCGCGGATGAAAATCGCTGAGCGAAATATCCTGGCCCTTTATGGCTTTGCCGAGATAAAATTTTTCCCATAAAAATGCCGAACCGTCGTGCAAAATCTCGAGCGGCAAAGATGCCAGCGCGGCATCGACATGGAAATACAGGTACGTCTGCTGCGAGTCGCGGATAAATTCCTGCAGTGGCGCCGGGAAAAACTGTTTGAACAGCGCCTCGCCGATCTCGCGTAGTTTGTGGCTGAGGTTCAGGTGCTGAAAGATCAGCGCCTGGTTTTCTTCAGTGCCGCGCGGCAGCGACGAAAGGGAACGCGAAATATTGGCAATCCGCCCCAGTTCATCGAGGTATTCGTTGATCAGATCGTCGTCGATTATCGACTGCAGGCGTTCATTGGGCTTAAGCGCCGGGTTGCCGACGCCGCTTTCCTGTACAATGTTAAAAACGTTGGTGTTGCCGACTCTGTCAATGATGATGGAAGTCAGCACCCCTCACCCCCCATCCCCCTCTCCCAAAGGGAGAGGGGGTGGCACCCTTCTCCCTCCGGGAGAAGGGCCGGGGATGAGGGTCTTGTCATTATTTCGTCGCAGCGTACATCTCGTCGATAAGCTTGGCGTACTTATCCGAGACGATGTGCCTGCGGACTTTCAATGTATTGTTCAGCTCATCGCCCTGTTCGAACGGTTTTTTCAGCAGAACAAATGCACCGATTTTTTCAAAATTCTTGAAGCCGTTTTCTGCGTTGATGTACTTGTTAATTTCGGCGCGATACATCGCATTTACCTTGGGATCCTTAAGCCATGCTGTCAGATCTCCGGCAATGCCGTTCTTCTTGCACCAATCCGCAAGGTTGTCTGCATTCGGTACGATCAATGCGCCGAGTACCTTCTGGTCTTCGCCAAAGGCGCGCGACACACACATCACGTGGTCGACAAACGCGCTTTCCTTAAGTTTTTCTTCGATCGGAGTCGGCTCGACGTTTTCGCCACCGACGAGCACCAGCGTATCTTTTGAGCGCCCGACGATACTGACCTCGCCCGAATAATTCATCACCACCAGGTCGCCTGTGTTAAACCAGCCATCGGGAGTGAGAACCTCTGCCGTTTTCTTTGGGTTCTTATAATATCCCTGCATAACCTGCGGGCCACGAACGTGCAGCGTGCCTTTCGCACCCGGAATTTTTGTTACATCGCGGCCTTCAAGGTCGATCAGTTTGTATTCGGTGCCGGCAATCAGCGGCCCTACAGTGCCGGGAATAAGGCGCTCCATCGTGCGCACCGAGAGCACCGGAGATGTTTCTGTCAGGCCATAACCTTCGAGAATGCGCACGCCGATGGCGCGGAAAAAATCGTCGATGTACGATGGCAGTGCGCCGCCGCCGGAAAGCGAAGCTTTCAGATGGCCGCCGGTCGCCGCCAGCACTTTTTTGAACACGAGAATATCACCGAGCTTCTTGGGTATCAGCCACATAATCGCGCCCAACAATCCGACGATGCGGGCGATGAGGGCAGAAACGAGACCACGCGCAACCGGCAGCTTCTCTTTACCGGTCAGCATTGAGACAAAGTGGTTGAACTTCAGCGCAGCGGCTTTAAACTTGTTGAAGATCGGTTCTTTGCCCTGCTTTTTGACGTTGCCGATAATTTTGTTGTAAACGCCTTCCCAGATTCGCGGCACTGCCGGCACATACGTGGGTTTGATGGCCCGCATATCGTCACCGATGTGTTTGATGTCGGTATAAGTAATCGACGCGCCGATGGCGAGAAACATGGTCTCTGTGATGCGACCGAAAACGTGCCATGGTGGCAGCAGCGTCAGACCGCTGTCGTTGGGGCCGATTTTCAGGATTTCGGGGATTGTGCGCATCTGCGATGCAAAGTTCCCGTGGCTCAGCATCACGCCTTTGGGTTCACCGGTGGTTCCCGAGGTGTAGATAATACCCGAAAGATCGGTCGGCGCAACTTTGCCCGCACGCGATTCGAACTCGGCCAGCGCCTTGCCGCCCTTCTTGATCAGCTTCTCGCCTTCTGCCTTAAGCGCCGAAAGCATCATGACGTTCGTACCCTTTGCGCTCTTGTCGTCATTGAGCACAATGTATTTCTTGATTTTGTGTTTGTATTTCTTCATGCCCGCGTCTATCTTCTTCACTTGCTCGGCATTGTGCACAAAGACCACATTGCTGCCTGAGTGATCGAGAATAAACGCAATTTCAGGCCCGGTGGAATCTGTTCCGCGCGGAACATCCGCCGCGCCGTTGAGCTGGATAGACAAATTGGCAATCGCCCAGTAGTGACTCACGTCAGCAATCAGACCAATATGGTCTTTTGGCTTCACGCCGATTGCGGCAAGCCCCGCGGCGACAAGGCTCACCTCTTTTTCGAGCTGCGCATAAGTCAGTGTTTTGAATTGTTCACCGCCTTCACGATAGCGAATGGCGAGACGTTCGGCATTCTTTTTGAAAGTCTGCTGAATTGCCTCGACATAGGTCTTTACATTTAATTTTACATATTCCATGAAATCCTCTCTTGCGGTTGATAGAAAGTGCAGACTTCGCATAAAACTTTTTGGGTCAAGCAAAAAGCCATTCCATACGACCAGAAGCTGCGCAGTAATTTCGGCTTGCCGCCCTGACCTCGGCCCGTAGCGGGTTATGTCGCATGAATCTCTTGTCTGGCCGAAAATGGATGGTATACCTGCTGCCAGCCGGTATCGTAGCCGCATTCTTCCATTGCACGCCAAAACCAGTGCAGATTCAATACCTGGCGCCGCTTGATCGCCTGCAGGAGGGCTTTCTCGATTCCACAACGTACCAGGTGGTCTCATTCGGCCGCGCGCTCGACCTCTCAAAGCCGCTCGATGCCAAGGCGCATTTTTTCCCCGCGGCTATCAATGAAACTTTTGACCATGAAGAATTCCTGAAATTCACGGCCGCGCAACAGCTGCTGATCAAAGCGCGTAAACCGACCAGTGGCTTTCTGCTGGCAGACATTCTGGCCGCAGAAGCCAATCAGCTCAACCCCCAGGAAATCAGCCTCGCGAGCATCGATGAAAAAATCCGCGCGCCGATGGAGATCAAAAAGGTTCTTTTTGACAACGCCTGCCTGAACGCACGCATCATGGGTATCTACCGCTGGCTGATCGGCGACGCAATGCAGATGAAGCTCATCCACGGCGCCACGATACCGCGCGAGGGGATTCGCCTGACGACGCTCGACCCACGTTACTATCCGCCACGCGATTTTTATGTCGCGGAATCACCCGAAATCATGAAGAATCTCGACGCTGCGATGGAGAAACGCAGCTTCCGCTACGAAATTGTCCACGAAGTATTTTCCAAACCCGAACAATTGGAATGCAAAGTCGCGATCCATATCCACAGGCGCAAGCTGCAGGTAAATATGCCGTTTCTGGTTCCCCTGTAAACCGGTGATTGAATTTAAACATAAAGAGATCCATGTCGATGCGATCGGTCGCGGCGGCATCGAGACATGCTATATTCTCGCGAACTTTCAGCTGGCATTCGACACGGGGCGTTGCCCCGACCAACTGATCGACGTACCGCGGATTTTTCTCACGCACGGTCATCTCGACCATTCGGCGGGATTGCCGTACTACATCAGTCAACGCAGCCTGCGCCATCTGCCGCCGCCTGATATTTTTTGTCCGGCAGAAATCGTGGAGCCGCTGACAAAAATTCTGCAGCTCTGGCAGCAAATAGAAGGGTTCCAATACGAAATCAGGCTGCAGGGACTGAATCCCGGTGATGCCGTGCCGATCCGCAAAGACCTGACGGTGCGCGCGCTGAAATCCAGCCACCGCGTACCGTGCCGCGGCTACGCAATAATGCGCAAAACGCGTAAACTCAAAGACCAGTTCCTCGAAATACCCGGGCGTGAAATCAAGCGCATGAAAGACCGCGGCGAAGACATTTTCGAAGACCGCGACCTGCCGGTGTTTGCCTTTTCGGGAGATACAACGATCGAGTTTCTGCACGATAATGAAACCGCGCGCAACGCCAGCGTGCTGTTCATTGAGTGCACCTACATCGACGACAAACGCCCGGTGAGCCGTGCGCGCGAGTGGGGTCATATACACCTCGATGAAGTGATCGCCAACAAAGATCTGTTCCACAACGAACGTATTGTGTTGACGCATTTTTCGAAACGCTACAACCGCAGATATATTCAGCAGGTGCTGGCACGCAAACTACACGACGCTGCAATGCTCGAGCGCATTTTTATTCTCGCCCATGACCATTGATCTCGACGGTGACGCACTGCATGTCGAAGTGCTGCGCTCGCCGCAGCGCAGAAGCACCGCTCAGCTCAAATATGCCGCGGGGACCTTTGTCCTGCGCGTGCCACAGAGCTGCTCCGAGGCCTGGATAACGGAATTTCTGCACCAGCGCAGGCAATGGATGCAGCGCACGCGCAAAAAGCAGCGCCAACAGCTGAACATCCGGCAGATTTTACCCGGTTGTGTCATCGCCACCGAGTTTTACCGTTTATTTGTCGACATCGACGAGTCCCTTGTTTTTCCCAAATACCGCGTGGTGAAAAACGCCAGGGAAAATACAGCGACTTTTTTTCTCGCAGCGGGCTTTTTTGCCAGGGAAAATCAGGAGAAACTGTACGCCAACCTGGAAAAATACCTGCTGGCACAGATGATGCAATTGGGTAATCAGGCGCTCATTGACCGGGCAAAATACTGGGCCGAATTGCACGGCATCAAAGTCAAAGAGATTTTCGTGCGCATACAAAAATCGCGGCTCGGCTATTGCACGCACGACGACCGCATCATGCTCAATGGCAGACTGTTGTTTGCCCCGCAACGTTTACGCGACTATGTGATCTGCCACGAACTCGCACACACCAGGCACAAGAACCATTCGAAACAATACTGGGCGTACCTCGAGAAATTATTCCCCGGAGCAAAGGCGGCGGATAAATTGCTCAGGGATAGCGGTGTGTACTCGATGCAGACCTCACCCCCCCTCCTCCCTCTCCCTCATTCCCTCTCCCGGAGGGAGAGGGAAGCAAGTTTTTCACCCTCTCCCTCCGGGAGAGGGCCGGGGTGAGGGTGACAATCCACCTCGCGACAGAGAACGCAGGAAAAATTCGCGAAATGAAAGCGATTCTTGCCGCCGCGTTGCCGGGTATCGCCATCAAATCCATGGCAGACCTCGACGCCGCGGCGCGCGCGAAATACAGCGCGAACGAAACGGGAACAACGTACGCGGAAAATGCGCTCATCAAAGCACGCGCGCTGAGTCAGCTCGTCGATGGCATCGTCATAGCAGACGACAGTGGTTTTGAAGTGGAAAATCTCGGGGGCGAACCAGGTGTCTATTCGGCGCGCTATGCGGAAAACGACAAAGCGCGTTGCGCGCGAATCATTGCCGCGCTGGCGGGGAAACCGCCGGAACAGCGGCATGCTAAATTTATCGCCTGTATTGCCATTCTCACCGCCGGAGAAAATCCGGTATTTGTTTTCGGCAGAAAGCACGGCTACGTGGCCGAGGCGCCGCGCGGCGAAAATGGATTCGGCTATGATCCGATTTTCTGCTCCGTGCCCAATGGCCCAACGTGGGGCGAAATGGCGGCCGACGAAAAAAACGCCGATAGCCACCGCAGGCGCGCGCTTGACCTTGTGATTCAATATCTGACGGGGGTTGTTAAGGGGAATACGCAGTATCTCTCTTCAGAAAACAGGCTCCTATAGCTCAGATGGATAGAGCAGCGCCCTCCTAAGGCGAAGACCCCAGTTCGACTCCGGGTGGGAGCAAAAGTGCAGCAGAGCTGCACTTTAGCGGAATGCCGACTAATTGCTCAGTGCCGTAGGCCCTGAGCAGTTAGTCGGTGAAATATAGTTATGGCAGAATTAAACGAACAGAACCTTCGCGCGATTGTCGCGAGCTTTCGCGCAATCGAAGAACGCATGTCTGACCCGCTGGTTACAGCGGATAATAAACGCCTCACAGAACTCTCGCGCGAGCGTGCCCGCCTTATTAAGACCGCAGAACTATCCGACGAGTGGCTGCGGCTGAAAGTTCAGATTATGGAATGCGATGCAGGCTGGCAGGCAGAAAAAGATGCCGAAATGAAGGCCGAACTCGCGCAGGAACTCAAAGCGATGCGCGAACGGTTCGGCAAACTGTCTGAAGATCTGCAGCTTGAACTCGTGCCCAAAGACGCAGACGCCGGCAAAAACGTGTATCTCGAAATCCGCGCCGGCACCGGCGGCGACGAGGCAGCGCTTTTTGCGCGCGACCTGTTCCGCATGTATTCGCGCTACCTCGACAGCGAAGGCATTAAATACGAAGTGCAGGAATATAACGACGTCGGCGGTGGTGGCGTCAAAGAGGCAATTTTATATGTGATCGGAACTCAGGCGTACGATCTGCTGCACCTTGAGGCGGGTACGCACCGTGTGCAGCGCATACCCGCGACCGAAGCGAACGGCCGCATCCATACCTCGGCAGTCACGGTTTCGGTGATACCCGAGGCCGACGAAGACGAAATCAAGATCGACCCCGGTGATCTGCGCATCGACGTATTCCGCTCATCGGGCTCGGGCGGGCAGCACGTGAATAAAACCGAATCGGCCGTGCGCATCACGCACCTGCCGACCAACATCGTCGTCGGCTGCCAGGAAGAGAAATCGCAGATCAAAAACCGCGCAAAAGCCATGAAAGCGCTGATGTCTAAACTTGTCGAAAAGCAGCGCAGCGAAGCTGCGGAAAAATACGCCACGGAAAAAAAAGCGCAGGTGGGCTCCGGTGACCGCAGTGAGAAAATCCGCACATACAATTACCCGCAAAGCCGCGTCACGGACCACCGTATCAACTATACCGCGCACAACCTCGACCAGGTAATGGATGGTCGTCTCGCCGATCTGATCGGCGCGCTCGTGCTGGCCGAGCGTGAAGCCAAGATGCGCGCCGGCGAAGCCGCAGTCCCGGCAACCGGCTGACGATGGCTCAACGTTCAGACGCAAATGGCCTGAGACATGCGAGTCTCGCCAACCCAACCGACCTGATTCTGTTCGGTCTGATTATCGCACTCGTCGCGTTCGGACTGAATATTCTGCTGGCTTCGTCTTCTTTTATGGCGCGCGAACAATTCAGCGATCCGTATTTTTTTCTGAAGAAGCAGGCTTTCGCTGCTTTCCTGGGTTTTCTCGGCATGCTGGCGATGACGCAGATCGACCCCGATCGTTATCGCCACTTGGTGTGGCCGATCTATGCCCTCTCGATTTTACTGCTGGTACTCGTATTCGTGCCAGGCATCGGGCGACGCGCCGGGGGTGCCAGCCGCTGGATCGTGATGGGCAGTCTTTCCGTGCAACCCTCCGATTTTGCCAAAGTGGCTCTGGTACTGGTACTGGCGCGCATTTATTCGCAGAGCCGCGAGGTGGATTTCCGCCTCAGCATGATGACGTTGTTCATTATCGCGCTTCCAGCATTTCTGATTGCGATCGAACAGGATCTGGGTACGGCAATCCATCTTGTGCTGATGGCCAGCACGCTGTTATTTTTCACCCGCTATCCGCTGACGATGCAGTTTGCGGCGCTGGTTGCGGGTGTGGCCGTCGTCGCCTACGTGATTATTAAAACCCCGTTCCGTCTCGGGCGTATCAAGGCATTTCTCGACCCGTGGGAAGCGCGCTACGACGCCGGTTTTCAGCTCGTGGCGTCGATGAAGGCCTTTCTCGCCGGCGGCATCAGCGGCCGCGGGCTCGGCGAAGAACTCGTACGCCACCACCTGCAGGAAAGACACACCGACTTTATACTCGCGATCGTCGCCGAAGACCTCGGGGCGGTGGGGGTAATTTTACTGCTCGCTGCTTATTTTGTCATCGCGACATACGGATTAATTCTCGCCTCGCGCCTCAAAGACGATTTTATGCGGCTAATGGCAACCGGCTTTTTGCTCTGCCTGATTCTGCAGGTAATTATCAACAGCGCAGTGACAATGGGGCTGATGCCCACCAAGGGAATCAATCTGCCGCTCGTATCGAACGGCGGTACTTCGCTGCTGGTTTATCTGGTGATGTGCGGTATGATGCTCAGCGCACTGAGAAGGGAACAAAACTAACTTTTGCAGGCTTCGCCTGCAAAAGTTAGTTTTGTTTAATTAAGAAACGACTCGCTGCGCGTCAGCACTGGTTTCTGGAAATTCGCCAATAACTCCGCCGCATCGATCTTATAACCGAGATCCTGCGCGGTGCTGGCATAGAACGCGATCACATGCTTAAGGCGCGCGCGCGCCTGCTCGGCATCGCCGCCATAAGTATAGACATCCAATTCGGGGCACGAGGCCACAAACTCTCCATCTTTCTCATAGACGCGTATGCTCAGATCCACCCTATATTCTCGGTGGTCATACCCGAATTACATGAGGAAAAAGCAGTGTCAAAAGAGACATAATGAGCCAGGCCGGCTCGCTCATTATGTCCGGGTTCGTGGTGCCAGCTTCTTCGCAAACCACGCGGCGATCGTGTGAAAATGCCGTGCGGTGTCATAAACTTCGGGGTATGCCAGCACCGATTTTTTGTCGATATATGCCGCAACAATTTTTTCTGCCAGCGTGTACCTGTCACCCACCGGCATATATTTCGCCACGAGATTCTCATCGAGCTTTTGGCGTGCACCATGCGCGAGACTCGTGTCGATAGGCCCGGGATACACAGTCAGAATATGCACACCCGAACCTTCGACCTCGGTGCCGGCAATTTCCGAAATCTGGCCAATGCCGGCCTTCGAAGCACCGTACCAGGCACAGCCGGGCAGAATTGTCTTGGCTGCCATGCTTGCAATATTGATAATTCCGCCCCTGCCGCGTTTAAGCATACCGGGCAGAATCTCGCGCATGAGCTTCGCGGGCGCCATAAGATTCAGATTCATCGTCAGTTCAGCCTTCTCCCAGCTCATGGTTGAAAAGTCTTCGACCAGCATCACGCCGGCATTGTTCACCAGCAGCTCAATGTCGCCTATTTCGACCTGGGCGCGCTTCACCACATCGGGCAATCCGCTGATTTCGGTCAGGTCGCAGGCGATGCCGTGTGCACGAATGCCGCGCACGGTGAGCCGCTGGCAGACATCTTGCAGGGCATGCTGATTTTTATCGACAATAGTGAAGCCGGCGGAGGGAAATTTGCGGTGAAGACTTTCAATCGTGGCTTCGCCGATACCCGTCGCCGCGCCCGTGATGAATACGTGCATGCGTTACACCCTTATTTCAGGGCGCACGGACAAGCATTTAGCCCGGCACGGCCTGAGCAGCCTGCAGCTCATCGAGCAGGTTACGCAGCGGGCGGTCTTCAGGGTTGAGCAAAAGCGCCTTTTCCCACGCCTCCATCGCTTCCTTTTTCATGCGCAGCTTATAAAAAATATTACCCAGCGACTTATACGTGGGCGCGGCTTCATGACCAAGGCGCAGAGCCTTCTCCAGGCTTTCGCGCGCGAGGTTGAGATGCCCGTCATTCAACTGAATGCGGCTGAGCAAAATATAATACTGCGGCACATTTTCGATATTGAGTTCCGAGGATGTGGACTGCAGCGCCTCCGCCGCGCCGGCAAAATCTTTTTTCTGTATCAGTAGTTTAATCTGCGAAAGCCTTTCTCTGACAGAAATGCGCGCGCCTTCCGTCAGACCCTGCTTTTCAATCGGCGCGGGATTAAACCCGAGAACCTCGATGCGAATAATCGACAGGTCGTCTGAAAACCCACCCGCACTCTGCAGCGTCTCTACCGTCTTTTGCATGCTGCCATTACCGCGCAAAACAATATCGAGGATCGCTTTTTCATCTTCGTTGATAACACGGCTTTTACCGTTCTCGGCCTCTTTCAGCACGATGTCATCGCGGCCGTCCGAGGCCAGAAAGAGTACGTCACCGATGCGGAACGAGAATTCTTTCACCGTGAGCGTATGCCCCGGAATGTCGGCGCCCAGCTTACGCAGCATAAGATCCTGCTCGATAAACTCTGTCCGCTGGTCGCGGAAGAGGATCGTCCACGGATGCTCGGCGTTGATATAAAACGCGTTGCCGTTATGCTCGTTCAGCAGCAAAAACACGCCCGAGACCAGCATCGAACCGTCGAACGAGAGAAAGATATTGTGCAATTCGCGGTACATGCGCATCAGCCATTCGCGCGGAGACGTCTCGAGCACGCGATTGTTGGCAGTCGACGAAGCATTGATCGTGTTAATCGCGGTACCATAGACAATCGCGCCGCCGGCCCCCTGAATCGCTTTTG
>CAYHJO010000033.1:22564-27110 GCA_964356715.1 uncultured Turneriella sp.
CCTCGCCTCCGGGTTCACGAAACAACAGGTTCGCCGTGATGCAGATATCGCCGCCAATTTCACCTTTCTTGTCGCGGAACGAAAATTCTTTCTTCTGCTTTAGGAAAAATTCACTTTTGATGAATTCCGACGAATTGCGGTTGATGCACAGCGGTTTAAAAAGAAACGTCGTGAGGTAGTAATCGGCATCCTGCTGTTCTTTGAGCCGCGAGACTTCCGTCAGCGCATTACGCAGCTCCGAGGTGCGTTCCTGCACCTTAACTTCAAGATTGTCGCGGTGGTCCTCGATCTCGCGGATCTTCGAGGCAATTTGGTCGGCCATGTCGTTGAAGGCGGTGCCGAGAGTATTCAGTTCGTCTTTGACGTGGATATCCACTTTGTAATCGAGATCGCCCTTGGAATAGCGATGCACGCCATCGACGAGCGCCGTGATCGGCCCGGTAATAAATCGCGACACTCCCACCCCCAAAAGCAGCGCGAGCACAACAGCCACACCCGCGCTGATATAGATCAGCAGGCGCAGTTTTTGTATCGGTTCAAGGACGTGTTTTTCTGAGATCGACATCACCGACAGAATGACGGGTGTTTTTTCATACTTTGCGACAAAGGCAAAGTTGTAGCATCTTTCCGCGGGGTTGTTGAAGCACGGACCCGAATGGTTCTCTTCGTACCTCATCAGATTGGTTATCTCGTCTTCTTTGCGCACGGTCGCACCCGGCTGTAGTTTTTCTTTGCCGGCCTCGGGTTTGCGATTTTTGTCTAAGGTCGCCATAATCAGTCCGCGGTGGGTTTTGCTGAGCATCAGTGTCTGGCCGTAGACAAGGCCCAGGTCAAACTGGTCTTTGTACGTATTCATAGCCTCTTCGGCGTCGATGCGCATCGAACCCGGCTCGCCGCCCGATTTCAGAAACACGTCGAGCATGGTTTTTCCCAGAAGCTTCGTGTTACCGCGCCCGATTGCCACGGTGGATTCGATCTTTTCTTTTTCCTGCTTCATGAGTATGTACATGGAGAGTGGAATCGCTGCCACGACGGCGACGATGAGCACGGTCAGTGCGAGTTTGTATTTGATTTTGTTAAACATCAGCGTATCGCCGAAACAGCTTTCGCTCTTTTTCCGGCTTTCTCCCTGTAGATTTCGGCTTCGCGGTTACCCGGATCTATCATCAGCACAAGATTCATCGTATTAATGCATTCCTGATATTTCTTATTTTTGAAATTGCTCACACCCTGTTCAAAAATGCGACTCACCTCACCGCGCATTTCTGCGCGCAGCGAATGCAGGCGACTACGCGCCTCGGGCAGAAACGGTGACGCGGCAATCAGCAGCGGAATCGCGCCGCGCCGGTTACCGCTCTGGATGCGCGCGTAGGCAGCACTGAGATTATCGCGTGCCTGAATCGAATCGATGAAGTACCGTGCAACGGTGTTCTTCTTGTCGTACTTCATCACCTCTTTGAACTTTGCCAGCGCAGTGCCGCTTTTTCCAGCTTTTTGCAGTTCCTGCGCTTCGTCGAGCAGAGTGGTGACTTTTTCCTTAAAACGCAGATCGTCGGGCAGAGGAATCTTCATCTCTTCGAAAATTCTGAGGTTCAAATACACTCCCGACTGGCGCGGACGCTGGTAAGCAATATCTGCAGGCGCGGTTCCCGCGAGAATCTTCTGCACGATCTCGCCCGTTTGCACACCCGTATCGAAGTAACTCGGCGCCAGCGCAATCGCCGCTCCCGCTTCTGTCACCAGCGCCTCAAAATTCGTCACCAGCAGCACGCCCTTTTCGACGCAGACATCGGAGAGTTTCTTAAAAATCGCCGGGTTATACAGCGGATCGGGCAACACCCAGATCGCCTTCACCCCTTCTTCTTCAATCAGCTGCTTCACCTTCGGGCCAATCTGTTCGCGGTTGTCGACGAGAGCCCGCATGCCGGTGAAGTTAAAGTCGCTTTCGACATAGTCGATTTCGGTCGTGAGAAATTCATTCACCGCGGAACTGTACACAAAGCCAATACGCGAACCCGGCTTCAGAATTTTCTGGAATTCGGCGAGAAACAACCGGAACGACAGGTCAAAACTTACACCCGTCAGATTGCGGTGCGTCTTATACGTGCCGAACCGCGGTGCCGACACCAGCGAGAACACGACCGGTGTCACTTTGCAGTTTTCGAGCGCCTTATCCAGCGACGGTTTGCCAATCGCGATCACCACCGTCGTATCACCGCTGTCGCAGCTTTGCAGCGCCGCTTCTTCACCCAAAGCAACGGGTGTCAAGCCGCCGAGTTTACTGCGAATGCCATCGAGCGCAATCTCCTGTATGCGCGAACCCTTTTCGTAGAGAACATATACGTGCTTATCTTTCGCGGCAATGCCGCCAGTCATCAACATGAGCAGGCAGCAAAAAATCTTCAACAGTCGGGTTGATATGGTGTTGATCGGCTTCATATCTTATAGGTTAGTTTTGCCCAGATTGTCATGCGCGCTTCTGGCCGCAGCGGCGAATAATAGTCACCCCTCGCGTCGCGTGTGCCGGGATCATTGATTTCCTGATCCATGACGTTAAAAATATAGACCGAGGCATCCCAGGCGTTTGCCGGGTTATGGTAACCGACGCTGAGGTTGATCAGGTGCGCCGCGGGAACATAATTGACAGGACTCGTGATGACGTTCGGACGCGGTCCGATATAGTGGTAGATCGGGGAAATCGCCAGATGCTTGTTGATATAGAATGAAAAACCAACGTTCGCTTTGTGTGTTGAGACACGCGGCATTTGGTAAGAGTTTCGCATATCCCCCGGCCGATCGTTTTCATGACTCAGCGATGTGCCGCCGGAATCCGAAATATCCAGATAGCGGTTGAACTGCAGAGAGTAATTGGCAAAGAGCAAAATGCTCAGGGGTGCCGTGCGCACGAGAGCAAGGTCCGTTTTGAACTCCAAACCGAAGAGTCGCGCACTACCTATATTCTGGAATTCCGTCATCGCCGCGGAAGATCCCGGCTTACCCACGCTTGAGGATGAAAGCTGAATCAGGTCGGTAATTTCAGATTCGAAGATATCGATCTCTGTGCGTAGCACGCTGAATGGCCGGTACGTCCACCCGAGTTCGGTAGTCTTGATCTGTTCCGGTTTCAGTTTTGATCCGGCAGGAACCCGGCTCGAAGATAGGGAAAAACGCTCTCTGACAGTCGGATTGCGGAACGCCCAGCCATGCAGCAGTTTCAGCGAATGCTTCGGATTCGGGTTCCAGACAACACCTGCCCGCGGATTAATCGAAAAGACATTCACATCGACGGAATTGATATTATAATAGACGCTGCTTCGTTTGAGATCCGCACCCGCAGCGCCCGCAGACGTATCGGTATAAAGCGTGTTTGTCAGACCGCAGGTCGTGCAGTTTGATGAAGTGCCCATAACTTCGGGGCCCTCTTCACCTTTCAGCATCAGCATGTCACCGCGGCCACCCACCGTGAACTTCAATTTCTGAAAGAATGTTTCCGAGTGCTGCGCATACAAGGCGGCATTATATTGTTTGTAATAAATTTCGCTTTTGTCTTGCGGTGCAACGCCCTCATTGATAATGGTTTCGTTGCCGTCAAACGTACCTTTCACTTCGTTTGGGTAACGCTGAGTGAAGGCAGCGCCGTTCCATTTGCTGAGCGAGGTATCGTTTGTATTCCAGTTCGATACCTTCGCGTATTCGCCGAAAACTCCCAGACTCGTCGTCGAATGCACATTCCAGTCGAGCGTCGCCTGCTGGTCGACAGACAACGCGAAATCGTTGCGTTTATACCACAGCAGCGTACCACCAACGCTCTCCCCAAGGGAATTGCGGTCGGCATCGACAACGCGCTTGCCATATTCGCCGTCGGGCAGCTGACTCGCGCGGTATGTAACCTGTGTGAACGTCGAAAATGTCTCATTGAACTTATGGTTGTACTTGCCGTACACCTCCTGTCCCTGAAAACCCCAATATGCCAGCTCAGTGGCACTGGCATTATACGAAGCAAATCCGCCTTGTTTTGACATGATATACCAGGCGCGTGCCCCCAACGTCAGGCCTTTGTAATCATAACGAATTTGTGCATTGTAATCGCCTAGAATCGGCATGGCACCGGTATTCATCGGAATGTAATATTCGGTGAGCGCCGCGCCGCCGGGCTGCACCGCATGGCGGCGTCCATAGTCGGGGCCGTAATCGGAGCGTATATAATGTCCGGAGACGGTGATTTTGCCCGCATCGACTTCATCTGAAATTTTGCTGCCGGCAAGAAAATCGAAATACATGCCCGCGGGAGCCGCAGAACTCGACATGCGCGGAATCACGGTGCCGGTGCTGGCATAACCGAGTCGCCCCTCGGCTTCGAGGTCGTCGGCGGTTTTGGTCACAATGTTGATGATGCCCGAAAAAGCGTTCGCCCCGTAGAGCGCCGAAGCCGGCCCCCACAGAATCTCCACCCGTTTCACGTTGTGCAGCGCGAACTGGTATGACATGTAACTCACACCCTGCGACGGATTGTTGGTTAACACTCCGTCGATGAAGATCAGCGTCT